>NZ_JCBANG010000029.1:0-63672 GCF_059760905.1 Achromobacter sp. 1011811831 | reverse complement strand
GTCATGCGCCGCCCTGCCCGACAGGACGGCGCCAGGGACCGCCATGAAACAATACCTGGACCTCGTTCAATCCATCCTGGACACCGGCGCGTGGCAGGAGAACCGGACCGGCATACGCACCCTGAGCATGCCAGGGGCCTCGCTGCGCTTCGACCTGCAAAAGGGCTTCCCGGCGGTCACCACCAAGAAACTGGCGTTCAAGTCCGCCATCGGCGAACTGGTGGGCTTCCTGCGCGCCACGCGCAGCGCGGCCGAGTTCCGCGAACTGGGCTGCAAGGTCTGGGACCAGAACGCCAATGAAAATGCCCAGTGGCTGGCCAACCCCTATCGCGAAGGCCCGGACGACCTGGGCCCGGTATACGGAGTCCAGTGGCGCCAGTGGCCTGCCTACAAGGTGCTCGACGCAGGTCGTCCGGCGCAGATCGGCGACGCCCTGGCGCGCGGCTACGCCAAGGTCGCGGACCTGGACGAAGGCGGCGCCCCAAAGGTGCTGCTCTACAAGGCCGTCGACCAGCTGCGCCAGTGCCTGGACACGATCCATGAGCGCCCCGGCGATCGCCGCATCCTGTTCCACGGCTGGAACTGGGCCCAGATCGAGGAAATGGCGCTGCCGCCCTGCCACCTGCTCTACCAGTTCCTGCCGAACGCCAGCACGCGCGAGATCTCGCTGTGCCTGTACATCCGCTCCAACGACGTCGGCCTGGGCACGCCCTTCAACCTGACCGAGGGCGCGGCGCTGCTGCACCTGGTCGGCCGGTTGACGGGCTACACGCCGCGCTGGTTCACGTATTTCATCGGCGACGCGCACATCTACGAGAATCACCTGCCGATGCTGCGCGAACAGCTCAGCCGCACGCCCTTCGAGGCCCCTCGCCTGGTGCTGTCCGACCGCATCCCCGACTTCGCCGTCACCGGCCGCTACGAGCCGGAATGGCTGGAAAAGGTCGAACCGGGCGACTTCCGGCTGGAAGGGTATACGCACCACGCACCGCTCACGGCGCCGATGGCTGTGTAGAAGTAGTCCCCCCCGAAGCGCTGCGCGCTTCCCCCCAGGGGGCGCCGCTGCGGACCGGCAAAGCCGGCTCCGCGCGGCCCCGGTCGTGTGAGGCCTTGCGAAATTGACGGTTGTCGCCATAGCTTGGGCTCCTGGCCGGCTATGGCCTTGGGGCCCCGGTCGGCGTCGCATGACATGAAGCTGACCGCGCCGCGCTTGGGTAAGCGCAAGCGCGGCGAAGCTGGAGCGCATCGCTGCCGCGCGAAGTGAAGATTGGTGAGCTTCTGAAAGCCCGTTTTCTGTATAACCCATCCCTTAGCCCCGGACGCGCGTCCAGCATGGCACGCGCCCCGTTGCTGCCGAACGGCCCCTGCTGCGCCGTGCCCGTCGCTCGCCGCGCGACCGGGCGACATCCGGCCTTGCCGGTCGCCCTCGTTGCCCGGCCGCAGCCCCCCGCCCAAAGTAAAGAAAGAGAGTACGTGAATCCCCAGCGTCGACAGCAAGGATTGCCCTGCGGGCTATTTGCAACTGTTGACTACGAATTGATGTGAATTGAGGCCGGCGCGGCGGCGGTATGCGCCCAGGACAGGACCCCAAAAATGCTCGTTGGAACATATAACCCTTCGCTCGTCCTCGTATCCCTAGGGGTCGCCGTCCTGGCGTCATATACAGCGTTGGGCATGGCGAACCGCGTGCGCGCGGCCAACGGCCTGCCGGCGGCGCGGTACTGGCTGTCGGGCGGCGCGTTCGCGATGGGCATCGGCATCTGGGCCATGCATTTCGTCGGCATGCTGGCCTTCAGCCTGCCCATCGACATGGGCTACGACATTCCCCTGACCCTGCTGTCCCTGGCCATCGCCATCGGCTGCTCGGCCTTCGCCCTGTGGACGGTGTGCCGCGACGAACTGCCGCGGCGCCGCCTGGCGGTCGGCGCCCTGCTCATGGGCGCGGGCATCGCCGCGATGCACTACGTGGGCATGGCCGCGATGCGCATGCAGCCCGGCATCGTCTATCACGGCGGCTGGTTCGCGCTGTCCATCCTGATCGCCGTGGCCGCGTCGGGCGCGGCGCTGTGGATCACCTACCGGCTGCGCCACGACGGGCCGCGCATGGCGTTTTCGCGGCCGCTGGCGTCGGTGGCGATGGGGCTGGCCATCGTCGGCATGCACTACACAGGCATGCAGGCCGCGGGCTTTCCGGACGATAGCGTCTGCCTGGCCTCCACCGGCGGCCTGTCGGCCGGCTGGCTGGCCATCGCCGTCACCGCCGTGACCCTGAGCGTGCTGGGCATCGCGCTGATCGTGGCGGTGCTGGACAACCGGCTGGAAGCCCGCACCTCGGCCCTGGCATCCTCGTTGGCCGAAGCCAACGAGGAACTGGTGCAGCTGGCCCTGCACGACACGCTCACCAAGCTGCCCAACCGCATCCTGCTCGAAGACCGCATGGAGCAGGCCATCGAAAGCGCCAGCCGGCGCAAGGGCTATTTCGCGGTGCTGTTCTTCGACCTGGACGGTTTCAAGGCGGTCAACGACGCCTACGGCCACCATACCGGCGACGCACTGCTCATCGACCTCGCACAACGCATCCGCCAGACCCTGCGGACGCAGGACACCGTGGCGCGGCTGGGCGGCGACGAGTTCATCGTCCTGAGCGAAGTGGGCGAGCCGACCGACGCCGCCAGCGTGGCCGACCGCCTGATCAACGCCATCGCGCGGCCCGTGACGGTCTACGGCCACGAAGTGCTGGTGACATCCAGCGTGGGCATCGCCATCTATCCCAACGACGGCGAGGACACCCACGCGTTGCTGACCAACGCCGACGCCGCCATGTACCACGCCAAGCGCCTGGGCGGCACCGGCTACAGCTTCTTCGAGCCGTCGATGAACGCCGACGCGCACGAGCAGATCGAGCTGCTGCACGACCTGCGGCTGGCGCAGGAGCGCGGCCAGTTCGTGCTGCACTACCAGCCCAAATATGAAGCGCCGGCCGGCCCGATCATCGGCGCCGAGGCGCTGTTGCGCTGGAACCATCCCACGCGCGGCCTGGTCGGCCCGGACCTGTTCATTCCCACGGCGGAAAAGACCGGCCTGATCCTGTCGATCGGCGACTGGGTCATCAATGAAGCCTGCCGCCAGATGCGCGAATGGATCGACGCGGGCCAGAGCCACTGGACCATCGCCGTCAATATCTCGGCGCTGCAGTTCGCCCACGCTGGCCTGGTCGAGACGGTGCGCGGCGCGCTCGCCCGGCACAACGTGCCGCCGTCCTGCCTGACGCTGGAAGTGACCGAATCCACGGCCATGCGCGACGCCGAGGCCAGCCTGGCGGTGCTCAAGCGCCTGTCCGGCCTGGGCGTGACCATTTCCATCGACGACTTCGGCACCGGCTATTCAAGCCTGCTGTACCTGAAGCGCCTGCCGGCCACCGAGCTGAAGATCGACCGCGGCTTCGTGAACCAGCTGGAGAACGACAACGAGGATGCGGCCATCGTGTCCGCCATCGTCGCCCTGGCGCAGCAGCTGAACCTGCGCATCGTGGCCGAAGGCGTCGAGACCACCGCACAACAGAAGTTCCTGACCGGCCTGGGCTGCGACTCGCTGCAGGGCTTCCTGCTGGGCAAGCCCATGCCTGCCACCGAGTTCCTCGAACACGCCAATATATAAGGCCCCCCCGAGGCGCCTGCGGCGCCTTCCCCCAGGGGCGCCGCGTGCGGACCGGCAAAGCCGGCTCCGCAGCGGCCCCGCTGCGGGGCGCTTGCGGTGAGCGGTGGGTGTGCCTCGTGGATGCATCTCATCGGTGTGCCTTGCGGGTATGCCTCGTTGATGTGGGTGGGCGCGGGGTACGTAGAAGGGTCGCGCGTCGGTGCGCGCGGATTTGCTACGCTTACGGCAGTGCGCGCTTGCCGCGCCGTCCTTGAACCTCGCCATAGCGTCCGCATGACTCCCAGCCTGACCCTGATCGTTGCCTATTCCGACAACCGCGCCATCGGGCGCGACAATGCCCTGCCCTGGCGGCTGCCGGGGGATCTGGCACATTTCAAGCGCAGCACGTTGGGCCATCCCATCATCATGGGGCGCAAGACCTGGGATTCGCTGGGGCGGCCGCTGCCGGGGCGCGCCAATATCGTCGTCAGCCGCAATCCGGATTTCGCGCCGGAGGGCGCCATCGTGGTGGCGTCGCTGGAAGCGGCGGCGCAGGCCTGCGGCGATGTCGCCGAGGCCTTCGTCATCGGCGGCGCGCAGATCTATGCGCAGGCCCTGCCGCTGGCGCGCCGCGTGCTGGCCACCGAGGTGCATGCCCAGGTCGAGGGCGACGCCTTCTTCCCGCTGCTGCCGGCCTTCCAATGGAAGGAAAGCGCGCGCGAGCGGCAGCCGGCCGAGAACGGCTACGAATACGACTTCGTGACCTACGAGCGCGCCTGAGCGGGCGCGCCGCGCGAGCCGGCCCTCAGGCGGCGCCGGCGTTGCGCATGAAGCGCCACAACGCCGGCGCTTCCGAGTACGCGACGTTGAAGCGCACCCAGGGCGTGTCGGCCTCGTCGGCCTCGAAGTAGGAACCCGGCGCCAGCCAGATGCCGTCCTTCAAGGCCATCTCGGCCAGGCCGTTGGCGCCGCGCCCGCGCCATTGCCCCGCCACTTTCGCCCACAGGAACAGGCCCGCCTGCGGCCGCGTGTGGATGTCGAAGCCATGCGCCTCCATCAGCCCCGCCACGGCGGCGTGCGCCTGCTCCAGCCGCTCGCGGGTGCGCGCGATGTGGGCGCGGTAGCGGCCCTCGCGGATCACCTGGTGCACGATGCGCTCCATGATCTCGGGCGACGTCAGGCCCACGGCCATCTTGGTGCGCGCGATATCGCGCACCAGGTCGCGATGCGCCACCACATAACCCACCCGCACCGACGGGCTGATCACCTTGGAATAGCCGCCCAGGTAGACCACGCGGCAGCCGCCGTCCAGCGCCGCCAGCATGGGCGTGACGCCGGGCGCCAGCTCGCGCGAGATATCGTCCTCCACCACCCAGAGCCCGTGCCGCTCGGCCGTCTGCAGGATGCGGAAGGCGTTGGCCATGCCAATGCTGGCGCCGGACGGATTCTGCAGCGCCGTGTTGATGAACAGGGCGCGCGGCCAGTGCTGGGCCGCCACGCGCTCCAGCGCCTCGCAATCCAGTCCATCGGCATTGCGCGGCACCGGCACCACGCGCAGGCCCGCCAGCCGCAGCATCTGCAGCAGGTTGGCGTAGGCCGGCTGTTCCACCACCACCGTGTCGCCGTGGCGCAGCAGGGTGCGGATCACCATGTCCAGGCCGTGCGACACGCCCTGGGTCAGGAGGACCTGTGATACCTCCACTTCCATGCCCTGCGCGCTGAGGCTGGCGGCGATGGTCTCGCGCAGCGGCGCGTAGCCATAGGGATGGCCGTAGTTGGCGATGCGCATGGCTGGCACCCGGCCCAGGTGGCGCAGGGCCACGTGCAGCCCTTCCTCGTTCAGCCATTCCCCCGGCAGCCAGCCGCAGCCGGACTTGATGGGGATGGAATGGTCCGCGAAGATGTCCGACACCAGCCAGCCGGCGTTCAAGCGGGGCGGCTCCCAGGACGGCGTCTCGCCCCGGCGCGCGGGCGCGTCCGGCGAGGCGACCCGGTAGCCCGCTCCGGGCCGGGCCGCCAGCCAGCCCAGCGACACCAGCCGGCTGTAGGCGCTGGCCACCGTGAAGGTGCTGATCTCGTACTGGCGCGCGAACTCCCGCACCGAGGGTAGGGACATACCCGGACGCAGCACCTGCTGCTCGATGGCGCGCAACACGGCGGCGACCAGCTGCTCGACCAGGGTCGGCCCCTGGCCACGCGCGCGCTGGGGCTGGAAATCGATCATCACCAAAACTGTACAGTTGTCATGGTTGGAACTATACAGTTAGGGCGCTTTGCACGGATCGTATATTTTCAATCCCGGCCGGACACACCAGAATCATCCGCAATCCCGCCGCCCGCGCCTCGCAGGCCCCGCGGTTTTCCTTTCCCAGGAGTCGCCATGAACGCCCGCGCCCAGCTTCCCGACCTGTCCCATCTGTGGATGCCCTTCACCGCCAACAAGCAGTTCAAGGCACAGCCGCGGCTGCTGGCCGGCGCCAAGGGCATGTACTACACCTCGGCCGACGGCCGCCAGATCCTGGATGGCACCGCCGGCCTGTGGTGCGTGAACGCCGGCCACTGCCGCGAGGAAATCGTGTCGGCCATCGCCAGGCAGGCGGGCGAGATGGACTACGCGCCCGGCTTCCAGCTGGGCCACCCGCTGGCCTTCGAGGCCGCCACCGCCGTCGCCGCCCTGATGCCGGCCGGCCTGGACCGCGTGTTCTTCACCAACTCGGGCTCCGAGTCGGTGGACACCGCCCTGAAGATCGCCCTGGCCTACCACCGCGCCCGCGGCGAAGGCCAGCGCACCCGCCTGATCGGCCGCGAACGCGGCTATCACGGGGTGGGCTTCGGCGGCATCTCGGTGGGCGGCATCTCGACCAACCGCAAGACCTTCTCCGGCGCCCTGCTGCCGGCGGTGGACCATCTGCCGCACACCCACAACCTGGAGAAAAACGCCTATTCCAAGGGCCAGCCGGCCTGGGGCGCGCACCTGGCCGAAGAGCTGGAACGCATCATCGCGCTGCATGACGCGTCCACCATCGCCGCCGTGGTGGTCGAGCCCATGGCCGGTTCCACCGGCGTGCTGGTGCCGCCCGTCGGCTACCTGGAAAAGCTGCGCGAGATCACCGCCAAGCACGGCATCCTGCTGATCTTCGACGAGGTCATCACCGCCTACGGCCGCCTGGGCGAAGCCACCGCCGCGCACTACTTCGGCGTCACGCCGGACCTGATCACCATGGCCAAGGGCGTGAGCAACGCCGCCGTGCCGGCCGGCGCGGTCGCCGTCAAGCGCGAGGTGCATGACGCCATCGTCAACGGCCCGCAAGGCGGCATCGAGTTCTTCCACGGCTATACCTATTCGGCGCATCCGCTGGCCGCCGCCGCCATCCTGGCGACGCTGGACATCTATCAGCGCGACGACCTGTTCGGCCGCGCCCGCAAGCTGTCCGGCGCCTTCCAGGAAGCCGCGCATTCGCTCAAGGGCGCGCCGCACGTCATCGACGTGCGCAACATCGGCCTGGTGGCCGGCATCGAACTGGCCCCGCGCGCCGGCGCGCCCGGCGCCCGCGCGTCGGAGGTGTTCCAGAAATGCTTCGACAGCGGCCTCATGGTCCGCTACACCGGCGACATCATCGCGGTCTCGCCGCCCCTGATCATCGACGAGGCCCAGATCGGCCAGATCTTCGACCAGATCGGCAAGGTCCTGAAAGAGGTCGCATAAAGCGCTTGCACGCGCTACTGTCCCGACCTGAACCGCGGGCGGCCTGAAAGGCCGCCCTCGGGCATTTTGAAGAAACCCGCTTCGAGCTTTGCATCCATGAAGAAGATCCCGCATTTCATCAACGGCCAGCACTACGAGGGCCGCAGCAGCCGCTACGCCGACGGCTTCAATCCCGCCACCGGCGAGGTCGTGTCCTCGATTCCGCTGGCCTCCAATGAAGACGTGGCGCTGGCCGTCAGCGCCGCCAAGGCCGCCTTCCCCGCCTGGGCCGAAACGCCGCCGCTCAAGCGCGCCCGCATCCTCTTCAACTTCAAGGCGCTGCTGGACAAGCACCAGGACGAGCTGGCCGAACTCATCACCCGCGAGCACGGCAAGGTCTTCTCCGACGCCAAGGGCGAGGTCACGCGCGGCATCGAAGTGGTGGAATTCGCCTGCGGCATTCCCCATCTGCTCAAGGGCCAGTACACCGACCAGATCGGCGGCGGCATCGACAACTGGAGCATGCGCCAGCCGCTGGGCGTGGTGGCCGGCATCACGCCGTTCAACTTCCCCATGATGGTGCCGTGCTGGATGTTCCCGGTGGCCATCGCCTGCGGCAACACCTTCGTGCTCAAGCCCTCGGAACGCGATCCCTCGGCCTCGCTGCGCCTGGCCGAGCTGCTGCGCGAGGCCGGCCTGCCCGAAGGCGTGTTCAACGTGGTGCATGGCGACAAGCAGGCGGTGGACGCGCTGATCGCGCATCCCGATGTCGAGGCCCTGTCCTTCGTGGGATCGACGCCGATCGCCGAGTACATCTATTCGGAAGGCACCCGCCGCGGCAAGCGCGTGCAGGCGCTTGGCGGCGCCAAGAACCACATGGTGGTCATGCCCGACGCCGACCTCGACCAGGTCACCGACGCGCTGATGGGCGCGGCCTACGGCTCGGCCGGCGAGCGCTGCATGGCCATCTCGGTGGCGGTCGCCGTCGGCGACGTGGCCGACAAGGTGATCGAGCGCCTGACGCCGCGCGTCAAGGCGCTGGTGGTCAAGGACGGCATGCAGGGCGACGCGGAAATGGGTCCGCTGGTCACCTCGCAGCACCGCAACAAGGTCGTGGGCTACATCGAGGATGGCGTCGCCTCGGGCGCCGCGCTGGTGGTCGACGGCCGCGGCCTGACGGTGCCGGGCAACGAAAAGGGCTTCTTCCTGGGCGGCACGCTGTTCGACCACGTCAAGCCCGCCATGAACATCTATCGCGAAGAGATCTTCGGGCCGGTGCTGTGCGTCGTGCGCGTGCCCGATTTCGCCTCGGCGGTGGCACTGATCAACGCGCATGAATTCGGCAACGGCGTGGCCTGCTTCACCTCCGACGGCGGCGTGGCGCGCGCCTTCGCGCGCCAGATCAAGGTCGGCATGGTCGGCATCAACGTGCCCATCCCCGTGCCCATGGCCTGGCATTCGTTCGGCGGCTGGAAGCGCTCGCTGTTCGGCGACCACCACGCCTACGGCGAGGAAGGCATCCGCTTCTACTCGCGCTACAAGAGCGTGATGCAGCGCTGGCCCGACAGCATCGGCAAGGGCGCTGAATTCACGATGCCTGTGGCGGGGTGAGGATCCCCCCCGAAGCGCTTACGCGCTTCCCCCCAGGGGGCGTCGCTACGGACCGGCAAAGCCGGCTCCGTGCGACCCCGCTTGGGGCGATCTCTTCAGGCGGTGGCGCCACTTCTTGCCAGTCATGACGTCGAGCCCGTTTGAAATATCGTGGACGGAGCAAAGACCACGCCACAAGCACTGAAACACGCGCGGGGATAAGCACAGCATAGTGTCCCGCGGCGTCCGGACATCCGTATCACAAGGGGAACTTGATGCGTATCGGGATAGGCGGCTTTCAGCATGAGACGAACACGTTCGCGCCATCGCGCGCGGCGTGGGAGGATTTCGCGGACAAGGGCGGCGGCTGGCCTCGGCTGGTCAGCGGGCCGGCCATGTTCCAGGCCGTGGCCGGCGCCAACATACCGGTGGCCGGCTTCATCGAGGCGATGGGCGCGCATGCGCTGCTGCCCGCCACCTGGGCCGCGGCCAGTCCGTCGGGGCCGGTCACGCGCGACGCCTACGAGCGCATCAGCGCGTTGATCCTGCAAGGGCTGTCGGCAGCGATGCCGCTGGACGGGGTCTACCTGGACCTGCACGGCGCGATGGTGGCCGAGCACCTGGACGACGGCGAAGGCGAGCTGCTGCGGCGCGTGCGTGAACGGGTCGGACCCGACGTGCCCGTCGTCGCCAGCCTGGACCTGCATGCCAACATGACCCGCGAGATGCTGCGCCACGCCGACGCGCTGGTCTGCTATCGCACCTATCCGCACATCGACATGGCCGAGACGGGGCAACGCGCGGCCGCGCTGCTCGCTGCCCGGCTGCACGGCGGGCCACGCGCCTGTAGCGCCCTGCGCCAGCTGCCCTTCCTGATTCCGCTGTGCTGGCAGTCCACCGACATCGAGCCCGCGCGCGGCCTGTACCAGCGCCTGGCGGACATCGAGGCGCGCACCGGCGCCAGCCTGTCGTTCGCCACGGGTTTTCCCGCCGCGGACTTTCCCGAATGCCTGCCCGCCGTCTGGGCACACGCGGCCACCCAGGCGCAAGCCGACGCGGCCGCGAGCGAAATGGAACGCGCGGTGCTGGCGGCCGAATCCGCTTTCGGCGGCACGCTGCATGACGCCGACGAGGCCGTGCAGACCGCGATGCGCATGGCGCGCGACGCGTCGCGCCCGATCGTCATCGCCGACGCGCAGGACAATCCCGGCGCGGGCGGCAGCTCCGACACCACCGGCGTGCTGCGCGCGCTGATCCGCCACGGCGCGCGCGATGCCGCCATCGGCCTGATCGTCGATCCGGCCGCGGCGCTGGCCGCGCATCATGCGGGCGCGGGCAACACGGTGCGGATTGCATTGGGTGGACATTCGGGTATTCCCGACGATGCGCCGCTGGAAGCCGAATTCCTGGTCGAGAAGACGTCCGACGGCCGCTTCGACACGCATGGCGCGTTCTATCGCGGCTTCCATATGGACCTGGGCCCCAGCGCCTGCCTGAGCCTGGGCGGCGTGCGCATCGTGGTGGCCTCGCACAAGGTGCAGATGGCCGACCAGGAGATGTTCCGCTTTGCCGGCGTGGACCCCGCGCGAGCCTCGATCCTGGTGGTGAAAAGCTCGGCGCACTTCCGCGCCGACTTCACGTCCATCGCCCATGCCATCCTGGTCTGCGCGGCGCCCGGTTCCATGCTGATGGACGCGGCAAAACAACCATGGACACGGCTGCGTCCCGGCATCAGAATGGCACCTTGCGGGCCGGCGTTTTCCAGCCGGCCAGGCAATGCCTGACCCTCTCGCGCCGCCATGCGGCGACGCGCCAACGACGTAGCGGCCGACGAACGCCGCCCACACCGATCCAAGGGGAACATTCATGCTGAAGTTTGTCCGTGCAGCCGCATTTGCCGGCGCGACCCTCCTGATGGCCCACGGCGCCTACGCCGACACGGTCATCAAGTCGGTCATGCATTCGCCGTTGCGCCTGACCGACCCGCACGCCACCACCGCGTACATCACGACGTGGCACGGCTACATGATCTACGACACGCTGCTGGCCACCGACGCCGACAACAAGATCCAGCCGCAGATGCTCGAAAAGTGGGATGTCTCGCCCGACGGCAAGACCTACACCATGACCCTGCGCGACGGCCAGAAGTGGCATGACGGCAAGCCCGTGACGGCCGACGACTGCGTCGCCTCGATCAAGCGCTGGGCCAGCGGCGACATCATGGGCCGCACGCTGCTGAAGTTCACCGACAAGATCGAGATCGTCGACGACAAGACCTTCCGCGTCGTCATGAAGGAACCCACCGACCTGGTGCTGCGCGCGCTGTCCAAGCCCACCGGCACCGCGCCCTTCATGATGCCCAAGCGCATCGCGGAACAGGCCATCGGCCAGCCCATCACCGACATGACCGGCTCGGGTCCGTTCAAGATCGTCGAGTTCAAGCCGGGCGTGAAGACCGTCTACGCCAAGAACGCCGATTACGTGCCGCGCAAGGAACCCGCCAGCGGCCTGGCCGGCGGCAAGGTCGTCAACGTCGACAAGGTCGAATGGAACGTCATGCCCGACGCCCTGACCACCGCCAACGCGCTGCTCGGCGGCGAGATCGACTTCGTCGAGCAGTTCCCCTACGACCTGCTGCCCATGGTCGAAGGCAACAAGGACCTGAAGGAAGAGTCGCTCAGCCCGGTCGGCTACTTCACGATGTACCGCTTCAACTTCAAGTACCCGCCCTTCAACAACAAGAAGATCCGCCAGGCCGCCATGTACGCCGTGGGCCAGGAAGACGTGATGAAGGCGCTGGTCGGCAATCCCAAGTATTGGCGCACCTGCGCCTCGCTGTGGGGCTGCGGCACGCCGCTGGAAACCGACATCGGCAAGGATGTGGTGGTGCCGCAGAACACCGAGAAGGCCAAGGCTCTGCTGAAGGAAGCCGGCTACGACAACACGCCCGTGCTGATCATGCACGCCACCGACGTGGGCACGTTGTCGGCGCAGCCGGTGGTGATCGCGCAGGCGCTGCGCAAGGCCGGCTTCAACGTCAACCTGATGGCCATGGATTGGCAAAGCGTGGCCACGCGGCGCGCCTCCAAGGCCGCGCCGTCCGAGGGCGGCTGGAACATCCACAACACCAACTGGTACGCCACCGACGTGATGGATCCGGTGCGTTCCGCGCCGGCCGCCGCCAGCGGCGACAACGCCTGGTTCGGCTGGCCCGACATGCCGCAGGTCGAAGAGCTGCGCACCAAGTTCGCGCTGACCTCCGACCCGGCCGAGCAGAAGAAGATCGCCGACGAGCTGCAGCGCATCGGCATCGACGAAGGCCTGTACGTGCCGCTCGGCCAGATGTCCGTGCCCACCGTGTATTCGACCAAGCTCTCGGGCCTGGTGCATGCGCCGGTGTTCGCGTTCTGGAACGTGAAGAAAGCGCCTTGACGGGCAAGTAAGCAGATAGCCTAAGCAGCACAAGGGGGAAAACATGCTGGCATTCGTCTCACGCCGGCTCCTCGCGACCATCCCCGTTCTGGTGATGGTCGCGGTGGTGGTCTTTGCAATATTGCGCTCCAGCCAGGGCGACCCGGCCGTCATCATGGCCGGCGACGGCGCCACGCCCGAACGTATCGAACAGATACGCCAGATCATGGGTCTGGACCAGCCGGTGGTGAAGCAGTTCTTCATCTGGGCCGGCAAACTGGTGCAGGGCGACCTTGGCACCTCGCTGATGTCGGGCGTGCCCGTCACGCAGCTCATCGGGCAGCGGCTGGAGCCATCGCTCAGCCTGGCGGTCCTGACGCTGGTCTTCACGCTGATCGTCGCCATTCCGCTGGGCATCCTGGCGGCCTGGCGCCAGGGCAAGCTGCTGGACCGCGCCGTCATGGGCTTTTCCGTGCTCGGCTTCTCGGTGCCGGTGTTCGTCACCGGCTATCTGCTGATCTGGGCCTTCGCCATCAAGCTGGGCTGGTTCAACGTGCAGGGCTACACGCCGCTGGCCAACGGCTTCTGGCTGTTCCTGCACCGCCTGATCCTGCCCGCCCTGGCGCTGTCCACGGTCTACGTGGCGCTGATCGCGCGCATCACGCGCACCAGCGTCATCGAGGTCATGGGCGAGGACTTCATCCGCACCGCCCGCTCCAAGGGCCTGACCGAGACCGGCGTGCTGCTGGGCCACGCGCTGCGCAACGCGGCCGTGCCCATCGCCACGGTCGTGGGCGTGGGCGTGGCGCTGCTGATCAGCGGCGTGGTCGTCACCGAATCGGTGTTCAACATCCCCGGCCTGGGCCGGCTGGTGGTCGAGGCCGTGCTGGCACGCGACTATCCGGTGATCCAGGGCCTGACGCTGTTCTTCGCCTTTGTCTACGTGTTCATCAACCTCGTCGTCGATTGCGCCTACACGGTGTTCGATCCGCGCATCCGCTACTGAGGCCCCATCATGCAAACCCCCATCGACGCGGCCGACAACACCGCCGCCGCCGACCTGCCGGGCGGCGGCACGCCGCAGACCACCGCCTGGCGCCAGATCCGCCAGGGCCTGCGCAGCTGGCCCGTGATGCTGGCGCTGGCGGTGCTGGTCATCATCGTCGCCATCGCCCTGTTCGCGCCCTGGCTGGGCACGGTCGATCCCGTGCAGATCAACCCGGGATCGCGCCTGAAGCAGCCCTTCACCGAGTTCCTGTTCGGCACCGACGCCTTCGGCCGCGACGTCTGGTCGCGCGTGGCCTACGGCGCGCGCGTCTCGCTGATCGCCGGCCTGGGCGCCGCCGTGGTCAGCGTGGCGCTCGGCCTGGTGATCGGCGTCATCGCCGGCTGGTTCCGCTCGCTGGACGGCCTGATCATGCGCACCATGGACGCCATCATGGCGATTCCCGGCATCCTGCTGGCGATCGCGCTGGTGTCGGTCTCGGGCGCCAGCCTGACCACGGTGCTGGTGGCCATCACCATCCCCGAGATCCCGCGCGTGGTGCGGCTGGTACGCGGCCAGATCCTGACCGTGCGCGGCGAGCCTTATGTGGAAGCCGCGCTGGCGCTGGGCACGCCGCTGCCCAAGCTGCTGTGGCGCCACATGGTGCCCAGCACCATCGCGCCGCTGACCGTGCAGGGCACCTATGTGTTCGCCTCGGCCATGCTGACCGAGGCCATCCTCAGCTTCCTGGGCGCGGGCGTGCCGCCCGAGATCGCGTCCTGGGGCAACATCATGTCCGAGGGCCGCATGTACTTCCGCATGCTGCCGGGCCTGATCCTGTTCCCCGGACTGTTCCTGTCGCTGACCGTGCTCAGCGTGAACATCCTGGGCGACGCCTTGCGCGACGCGCTGGACCCGAAAATGGTGCGCAGGACCTGAAGCCGATGACCTACTCCCCCACTCCCCCCGCGGGCGACACCTCGTCCGCCATCCTGGCCATCCGCAACCTGTCGGTCGAAGTCGCCGGCGCCGGCAACCGCGTCGTGCGCAACCTGAGCCTGGACGTGCACGCCGGCGAGACCGTCTGCGTGGTCGGCGAATCCGGCTCGGGCAAGTCGGTCACCTCGCTGGCCGTCATGGGCCTGCTGCCGCAGGGCATCCTGAAGATCGGCGCGGGCTCGATCCGCGTCGAGGGCGAGGACGTGGCCACCGCCACGCCGCGCCGCCTGCGCGAGCTGCGCGCCACCCGCATGGCCATGGTGTTCCAGGAACCCATGACCGCGCTCAATCCGGTGCACACGGTCGGCAAGCAGGTCGACGAGGTGCTGCGGCTGCACCGCAAGATGTCCGCCGCCGAGCGCCGCGCCAAGGTGCTGGAGATGTTCCGCTCGGTCCACCTGCCCGACGTCGAACGCATCTACGACGCCTATCCGCACCAACTCTCCGGCGGCCAGCGCCAGCGCATCGTCATCGCCATGGCGCTGATCCTGGAACCGCGCCTGCTGATCGCCGACGAGCCGACCACGGCGCTGGACGTGACCACGCAGAAGCAGATCCTGGCCCTGATCAAGGAACTGCAGGTCAAGCACAAGACCGCTGTCCTGTTCATCACCCACGACTTCGGCGTGGTGGCCGAGATCTCCGACCGCATCATCGTGATGAACCGCGGCGACCTGGTCGAAAGCGGCACGCGCCACGAGATCCTGGCCGAGCCCAAGCAGTCCTACACGCGGCGGCTGGTGTCCTCGGTGCCCAGCCTGGTGCCATCGCGCCGCGAGGCGCCCGCCGGTCAGCCGGTGCTACACGTCAAGGGCCTGGGCCGCACCTACGGCGGCGGCGGCTCGCTGTTCTCGCGCAGGCCGGCGCACGGCGTGGTGGCCGCGGCCGACGTCAACCTGACGCTGCGCAAGGGCGAGATCCTGGGCATCGTGGGCGAGTCCGGCTCGGGCAAATCCACGGTCGCGCGCTGCATCGTGCGCCTGATCGAGCCCACCGCCGGCCACATGATGATGGGCGGCGAAGACCTGAGTACGCTGTCCGGCGCCGCGCTGCGACCGGTGCGCCGGCGCATCCAGATTGTGTTCCAGGACCCCTACCGCTCGCTCAACCCGCGCCGCACCGTGGGCGAGTCCATCATCGAGGGCCTGCTCAACTTCGGCGTGCCGCGCGAACAGGCGCTGCAGCGCGCCGGCGAAACGCTGTCGGTGGTGGGCCTGAGCCCGGACGCCATGCGGCGCTATCCGCACCAGTTCTCCGGCGGCCAGCGCCAGCGCATCTGCATCGCGCGCGCGCTGGTCATGGATCCCGAGATCCTGGTCGCCGACGAGGCCGTGTCGGCGCTGGACGTCTCGGTGCAGGCGCAGGTGCTGGAGCTGCTGGAGCAGGTGCGCCAGCGCACCGGCGTGGGCGTGCTCTTCATCACCCACGATCTGCGCGTGGCGGCGCAGATATGCGACACCATCATCGTCATGCAGCGCGGCAAGGTCGTCGAGACCGGCAGCGCCGAGACCGTGCTGACCGAACCGCGCCACGAGTACACGCGCGCGCTGATCGACGCCGCGCCCGGCCGCGACTGGGACTTCCGCAATTTCCGGCCGGTCGCCACCGGCCATCCGGCGCAGGCCCCGGCGGGCTGAAGCCGATCGCGCGCGGGAGCCGGCCACGGCGCCCGCGCCGCGCCCCATCGCATCCACATCCCGAGCCGGCTCGCAGAGGCCGGCCAGACACAAAGGCTCATCTCCCCCCTTCAGGAACCGACCACCAGGAACCGCCATGCAGCAGCCGCATGAACTCTCCGCCCAGGAACTGCTTGCCGCCTACCGCGCCAAGACCCTGTCCCCCGTCGAAGCCACCCGCGCCGTGCTGGCGCACATCGAGCGCTGGGAACCCAGCCTGAAAGCCACCTACGCGCTGGATCCCGAAGGCGCGCTGGCCGCGGCCCGTGAATCCGAGGCGCGCTGGATGAAGGGCGCACCACTGTCGACCGGCGGCTACACGCTGGACGGCGTGCCCGCCACCATCAAGGAAAACATCGCCACGCGCGGCGTGCCGGTGCCGCTGGGCACCGCGGCCACCGACCTGACGCCCGCCGGCGCGGACGCGCCGCCGGCTGCGCGCATGCGCGAGGCCGGCGCCGTGGTGCTGGGCAAGACCACCATGCCGGACTACGGCATGCTGTCGTCCGGCCTGTCCAGCTTCCACGAGCTGACCCGCAATCCCTGGGACCTGGGCAAGAATCCCGGCGGCTCCAGCGCCGGCGCTGGCGCGGCCGCCGCGGCCGGCTACGGCCCGCTGCACATCGGCACCGACATCGGCGGCTCGGTGCGCCTGCCCGCCGCCTGGTGCGGCATCGCCACGCTCAAGCCCAGCCTGGGCCGCATTCCCATCGACCCACCCTTCATGGGCCGCTGCGCCGGTCCCATGACGCGCACCGTGACCGATACCGCGCTGATGATGGGCGTGCTGTCGCAGCCCGACGCACGCGACCACATGAGCCTGCCCTACCAGGACATCGCCTGGCTCGACCTGGACATGGACCTGCGTGGTGTGCGTATCGGACTGCTGCTGGACGCCGGCTGCGGCCTGCCCGTGGATCCCGAGATCCTGGACGCCGTGCAGGCCGCCGCGCGCCTGTTCGAGGCGGCCGGCGCCATCGTGGAACCCATGACGCCCTGGATGACGCCCGCCATGCTGGACGGCGTGGACCGCTTCTGGCGCACCCGCTCGGCCATCGACCTGGCGGCGCTGTCCGAGGAGCGTCGCGGCAAGATCCTGCCCTTCATCCGCGCCTGGGCGGAAAGCGGCGGCGGCCAGAGCGGCGAAGCCGTGTTCCGCAGCTACTACGAAACCATCAACGTGCGCGCGCGCACCGTCGCCGCCTGCGCGCCGTACGACTACGTGCTGTCGCCGGTGGCTCCCGTGGTGGCCTACAACGCCGAATGGCCCTCGCCCACCAACGAAGTCGCCACCACCATGCATCACATCGGCTTCACGCTGCCCTACAACATGAGCGAGCAGCCGGCGGCCTCGGTGAACTGCGGCTATACCAAGGCCGGCCTGCCCATCGGCCTGCAGATCGCCGGCGCGCGCTTCGACGACCTTGGCGTGCTGCGCGTGTCGCGGGCCTGGGAACGCATGCGCCCCGCGCAGCGCGCCTGGCCGCAGCCGCCCACGAGCGCCTGACGACGGGCGCTCCGCCTTGACTCCCGGACGCCCGCGCGGCGTCCGGGCGCTTTCCCCGCAGACTTCGGGCAACGAGCCCGGGCAACCCACAGGACGACCCATGCGCTGGCTATTGGCAATGATCAAGCACGAGACGAACACGTACTCGCCCGTGCCCACGCCGCTGGAACGCTTCTTCCGCGGCAATCCCGAAATCCTGGCGGGCGAACGCGCCATCCGGGCCTATGAGAACACCGACAGCGGCCTGGGCGGCTACATCGAGGTGGCGCGCCGCGAGGGCGCCGAGATCGTGCTGCCGGTCGCCGCCGAATCCTGGCCCAGCGGGCCGGCCAGTGCCGAGACGCACGAACGCCTGTGCCGGCTGGTGCTGGACGAGGTCGAGCGCGGCGGCTTCGACGCCATCCTGCTGGACCTGCACGGCGCCATGGTGGCCGAGGGCGTGGAAGACGCCGAAGGCGACCTGCTGCGCCGCCTGCGCGAGATCGACCCGACGACGCCGGTGGCGGTGACGCTGGACATGCACGCCAACATCTACGACGACATCGTCAAGCACGCCACTGTCATCAGCGGCTTCCATACCTATCCGCACGTGGACATCCACGCCGCCGGGCTGCGCGCGGCCAATGTCATCGTGCGCACGCTCAAGGGCGAGATCAAGCCCGTCATGCGCTGGGGCAACAAGCCCATGCTGCCGCACGTGATGCGCCAGGGCACGCACGCCGAGCCCAACAAATCGCTGCAGGAACGCTGCATCGCGCTGGAAGCGCAAGGCGTGCTGGCGGCGTCGGTGTTCGTCGGTTTCCCGCATGCCGACATCCGCGAAGCGGGCCTGAGCGCCGTGGTCTGTACCGACGGCAAGGCGGACGAGGCCGAACAATGGCGCGATGAACTGCTGGAGCGCGCCTGGAACGCCCGCGCCGACTGGGTGTTCCATCCTGAACCGCTGGAAGCCGCCATTACCCGCGCCAAGGCGGTGACACAGGGTCCGGTGGTCCTGCTGGACCATTACGACAACACCGGCTCGGGCGGCACCATGGACACCACGGCGGTGCTGGCCGAGATGCTGCGCCAGGGCCTGGACAACGCCGTGTTCTACGCCATCTGCGATCCGCAGGCCGCGCGCGAGGCAGCGGCGGCCGGCGTCGGCGGCCAGATCCGCATCAAGCTGGGCGGCAAGGTCGCCATGCCCGCCATCCGCCAGGCCAGCGCACCGCTGGAGATCTCCGGCCGCGTGAAGCTGGTCTTTGACGGCGTCTATCTGAACCGCGGCCCCATGTACCGCGGCGTGCGCAACGATACCGGCCTGACCGTGGTCATCGACACCGGCAGCGTGGAGATCGTGGTGGTATCGCGCCACCAGGAGCCCTTCGACGTCAATTGCCTGCTGTCGGCCGGCATCGACCCGCAGCAGAAACGCTACGTGGCGCTCAAGAGCCGGATCCACTGGCGCGCGGGCTTCTCCGACATGGCCACCGACATCATCGAATGCACCGGCGTCGGCGTGACCACCTCGGACTACGGGCAACTGGAATTCAAGCGGGTGCGACGCCCGATCTACCCGCTGGACCCGCTATAAGTCGTTATTTTGTCGACAATATCGCCGGCGCACCCGCGCCGGCTTTCATTTTGAAATCTTCGGTAACGGCGCGCGCTCTCGCCGGACAGGCAGCCTCGGTATACTCGCCGCGGGTCCTTGCGCCCTCATGAATCAATGACTTCGCGGAGTCCTCGCCTCGTGGCGGTTCATCGGTGGCAGCGCAAGGGCATGACTCGACAATCAACGACATAAAAGCAGAACGATGAAAAAGAGCGTAGCGATCACCCTGGGCGTGGTCATAGTGGGAGCGGGAAGCTGGGTCGGCGCGACCTGGTACACGGGCAAGCGCATCGAGGAAAGCTCGCAGCGCCGCCTGGCCGAGGTCAACGAGAAGCTGGCAAAGGTCACGCCGCTGTTCGGCCTGCGCATCGACCAGATCAAGTACGAACGCGGCCTGTTCTCGACGCAGGCGCGTTATGGCCTGTCGCTTCTGAAGAACGACAAGAGCCTGGACGTTCTGCCCGATGGCATGATCGAATTCGACGCCACCATCGAGCACGGCCCCTTCCCCAAGGGCGCTCTGGCGCGCGGCGCCTTCGCGCCCAAGCTGGCCTACGTCCAGGCGGCGATGGCCAAAACGGACCTGGTCAAGCCGGTGTTCGAGCTGACCAAGGACGCGGCCCCGCTGACGGCCGACGCCATCGTCGCCTACGGCGGCCACGGCGCCAGCACGGCGCAGATCGCACCGGTCAAGTTCAGCCGCGACGGCATCGACCTCGACTTCAGCGGCATGAAGATCGACGGCACCTACGACCATGCCAAGCAGGCGGTGGTCGCGCGCGGCGTGATCGACGCCATCGGCGTGGACGGCCTGAAGGCCGAGCGCGAGCGCGACAAGTTCAAGATGGCCCTGTCCGGCCTGTCCATCGACGTGAACACCCTGATGGGCAAGTTCGGCCTGTCGATGGGCGACTCGGGCGTGCAGATCAAGCACATCGAGATGGTCAAGCCCCGCGACGAGCTGAAGGTCGCGCTCGACGACTTCGGCTACACCGTCAAGCTGACCGAGGACGACAAGAACATCGCCATGCAGGCCGCCTACAAGCTCGGCGGCCTGACGGTCGACGGCGTGGCCCTGGGCAGCGGCCAGGCCGTGATCAAGCTGGGCAACCTGGACGGCGTCGCGGTCAAGCAACTGGCCGACACCTACAACCAGATGATGCGCCAGGCCGTGGCCGGCGCCAGCGACGAAGGCTTGAAGGACGAACAGGTGCAGACCCTGCTCGACACCGCCACCAAGCTGCTGGCCGCCAAGCCCACGTTCAGCATGGACCCGATCAGCTGGAAGACCGCCAAGGGCGAAAGCAAGCTGACCTTCGCGCTGGACCTGGCGAGCCCCGCCAACCTCAAGGACCTGACGCCGCAGGAAATCCTGGTCCAGGCCATCAAGCGCATCGATGCCAACCTGGTCGTGTCCAAGCCCATGGTGCAGGACCTGGTCGCTCAGTACATGGTCAAGACCGAAGGCAAGGCCGCCGACAAGGCCGCCACCGAAGCCGAGGAACAGGTCCGCAGCATGGCGGGCATGGCCGAGATGTTCAACGTCGGCAAGAACGACGGCGACAACATCGTCGGCAAGTTCCACTTCTCCGACGGCATGGGCGATCTGAACGGCAAGAAGATCCCGGCGGACGAGCTGTTCAGCGGCCTGCTGGATGCGGCCGGCTCGCACGACAGCATGGACGATGACTACAGTGAAGAGCCCGCCGTCGGCGCCACCAGCTCGGACGGCGACACCGCCTCCTCCGGCGAGCAGATGCAGGACTTCAACGTCGACGTGGTCACCTCCATGCTGGACGACATGGGCTACTCGCCGCGCCGCTCGGAAGGCGACGAAGGCCCGGTGCTGGTGCTGGATCCCAGCGGCACCGGCGCAGCCGACCTGCGCGTGGAACTGCTGTGCAACGACTTCACCGAGAAGTGCTACGACCTGGTCATCACCGCCACGTACAGCGCCAAGAAGCCGGTTTCCCTCAAGGCCATCAACGCCTGGAACAAGGAATACCGCTGGAGCCGCGCCTACCTGGACGAGAAGAACCAGGCCGTGCTGCAGATGGACGTGAACGCGGAAGGCGCGATCGGCAAGGAAAACCTGCAGATCCTGCTGAACACCTTCATCAGCATCGCCGAAGACTTCTCGGCCATGGTGAGCAAGGGCGCGGGCAAGTAAGCGTCCGAGCCACGCGCATCGAAAGCCCCCGCCAGGAAACTGGCGGGGGCTTTTTTTCATCCCCAGGCCGTCCCAAGATGAAAAATGCCCCACTCGGAGGCAATCAGTGCATTCGGCAGCGGGCCATTCTCATTCGCCCGGCACGCCCTCGCGGATATTGCGCGAGAACTGCGCCGCGTCCGCCGTGGCGCGCGCGCGGTCGGTATAGCGGCCGGCCTCGCGGTAGGCCCGCGCGCTGTCCGCCCCGCGCAGCGCGCCGATGCGGTACAGGTATTCGGGCAGGTAGCCGGACAGCAGCAACCGGTAGTCCATCGGCAGCCCCGGCACGATGCGCCGGGCCAGCTGGTACACGATGGTGATGCAGTTGGCGGTCAGCGTGTTGTAGAAGCGCGGCCGGCGCGCCAGCCCGTTGGCCGTCTCGACATAGGCCAGGAACAGCGCGCGCGGCCCGCCCTCGGGCATGTGCACGCGGTACAGGTAGCCGTCCTCGCCGCGCACATTGGTGCGCACGCGCAGGCTGTCCGCTTCGGTGGACGCCAGCACCGACAGCTCGTACTGACGGAAGAAACCGCCGATCTCGGAGAACGTATCGCCCAGCTTGCGGCGTACCTCGACCGAGAACACCACATGCCCGCCGTCGTTGAAACCGAAGGACACCAGGGCATGGGCGATCGCCGGCTTGCCCCAATAGGACAGCGCGACGTCCACCGATTCCAGGCGCGACAGATCGTAGGTCTCGGTGCGCCAGCGCACGTCGTAGTCGCTGCGCGTGCGCCAGTCGAAGTCGCGCACATCGTGCAGCGTGACCCTGTCGCCGTCGATGTCGCCGCGCGTCGTCCGCGCCACCTCCGGCATCCAGCTGCGCGCATTGGACGGCCGCACGCCCAAGCTCCACCAGGCCAGCAGGCCGAGCAGCGCGGCGCCGAACAGCCAGAGCGGCGCGGCATGTTCCAGCGCCAGGCCCAGCAGCGCCGCGCCGGCCAGCGCCAGCCAGCACGCCACGGACAGCGCGCGCCACGCGCCGCCGCGAGGCGACTGGAACCACAGCGCGCCCGCGCCCCACCCCGCCGCCGCCACGATCGCCGCACCGGCCAGGATGGCGAGGATCATTGCGCGCCTTGCGACGAGGGCGCCTCTTGCGCGTTGCGCGCCTGGGCTTCCCGGTCCTGGCTGCGCCAGGCCGCGCGCCGCTGCCTGATCAAGCGCAGCGCGGCCTGCGACATCTGCCACCAGCCGAACGGCCGGGGGTCGGCCAGCATGCTGAGCGCGCGCGCGTAGTCCAGCGTCAGGCCCGGCGTCCAGGCCATGGTGAGCGCGCGCTTGCGGATCTGCGAGGCCACCCACAATTCCGGCGTCAGCAGCAACCGCAGCAGCACGCGCCAGCCGGCCTGCGGACCATGCAGCCGGCCGACCACGCCGTCCAGCGCCGCCTCCAGCGCGCGCGATACCGAGCTGGAACAGTTGCGGTGCGTCAGGTTGTAGGTGGCATCCTGCCGGTAGGCGTCCCAGAACGCCTGCAGCCTGGCCGCGTCGTAGTTGCGGATGCGCACCTGCGTGGTGGACGGACACCAGGCTTTCGATTCCGTGGCGTAGTCGGGCTGGAACACGCCCGGCACGTCGTTCTCGGCCGTGGCGCGCAGCAGGGCGCCAAACTGTTCGGGGGACCGGTCGATCTCCTGCGCCGGGTACAGGCTCACATACACGCCTTCAGGCGATTCCAGCGCCGCGTGCCCCGTGGAGATGACGCCGTTGACGTCCACGGCCGCGATGTAGCGGTTCAGCATCAGGTAGTTGCGCGTCTGCGCCTTGGCCGAGCCGGACGGGGTCCAGACGTGCACGGTCAGGGCGCGCTCCGATTCCAGCGGCGGGCCGTCGAACACGGTCTGCGCCGGGCCGGCGGACGCGGTCGGCATGAAGTCCGGCCGCGCGTTGACGACCAGCCCGGGATTGGCTCCCAGCGTGCGGACGCGGCGCGCCAGCACCAGCAGCTTGAAGCCGGAGAAGGCCAGGAACAGCCCCACGCAATACGGCACGGTGCCCACGTAGTGCGTGGGATAGGGCTGGAAGAAGAAGATCGCCAGCAGGATCTCGGCCACGCCCGAGGCGAACACATAGCGCCAGCGCGCGTAGCGCACCACGTAGGCGGCGATGCACTGCATCAGGCCATCGACCAGGAACAGCAGGCCGAAGATCATCGACAGCACGAAATGCCCGTGTTGATCGCCCGCCAGGACCAGCACGCCAGCCGTCAGCACGAACAGGCCCTTCACATAGCGCAGCACGCGCTGGCCGCCGACGCCGGACTTTGCGATGGCCAGCGTCGCCAGCCCCTCGATCACGATCAGCGCGGCAAAGCCGTCCAGGGGAAAATACAGCACCCCGTCCAGCGCGTCGATGAACACCACCGCGCCGGCAACCAGGAACAGCCAGCCAGCGACGGCCAGCCCGAGCGCGCGCTTGCGCAGGTAATCGACGCCCAGCAGCAATAGCACCAGATTTCCCATGCCCATGGCGCGCCGCGTCAGAGGCCGCTCTTGCGAGCGGTCAGGATCAGGCGCAGGCCCAGCGCGGCCATGGCGCAGGCGGCGAGCCGGTCCACCCATTTCTTCGCGCGCAGGTAGACGGCCCTCGGCCCCTGGGCCGAGAAGCACAGCGCGACGATGGCATACCAGCCGAACTCGACCAGGAACACCAGCGGCGGCAAGGCGAAATACACCCAGGCCGGCGGCTGCTGCGGCAACAGGGCCGCGAAAATGCTGCCGTACCAGATGGCGGTCTTGGGATTGCTCATCTGGGTGGCCAGTCCCGTCCAGAACGACTTGCGCGCGCTGCCGGGCCGCGCCGCCACCGCGCCGGGCAGCGCGAAGGGCTGGCTCGCGCCGCGCCAGATCCTGTACGACACATGGAGCAGGTACGCGCCGCCGGCGAGCTTCAGGCCCAGGTACAGCCATTCGACGGTTTGCAGTACGGAATAGAGTCCGGCCAGCGCCAGGCTGGCGAACAGGATGCCGCCGATGCCCATGCCCAGCGCCGAGGCCAGGCCGTCCAGGCGCGACTGGCCGATGGCGCTGCGCGCGACGATGACGAAACTCGGGCCGGGCAGCATCGCGCCCAGCCACAGCGCGCCCAGGATGGCCAGAATGAAAGCAGGCGTATTCATCAGGATCTCCCCCCGCGCGGCCGCGCCGCGCGCACGCCTGATTCTTGCACATCCCCGCGGGCGCGATAAAAAAAACCCTGGTTCCAGGAACCAGGGTTTTCCTCCCGCCGGCACAACGGCCCCGCCTTCCGGCGCGGCCGTCATGCGCCTCAGGCGTAGGCTTCGACCGGCAGGCAGGCGCAGACCAGGTTGCGGTCGCCGTAGGCGTTGTCGACACGGGCCACGGGCGGCCAGTACTTGCCGTCGCGCAGCGAGGCCACCGGGTAGGCGGCCTGCTGGCGCGGGTAGTCGTGCAGCCACTCTTCGGCCAGCAGCATCTGCGCGGTGTGCGGCGCGTTCTTCAGGACGTTGTCCTCGCGGTCGCGTTCGCCGCGCTCGACCTGGGCGATTTCCTCGCGGATCGAGATCATGGCGTCGACGAAGCGGTCCAGCTCGGCCTGGCCTTCCGATTCGGTCGGCTCGACCATCAGCGTGCCGGCCACCGGGAAGCTCATGGTGGGCGCGTGGAAGCCGTAGTCCATCAGGCGCTTGGCGATGTCCTCGGCGCTGATGCCGCTGGTTTCCTTGAGCGGACGCACGTCCAGGATGCACTCGTGCGCCACGCGGCCGTTGCGGCCCGCGTACAGCACCGGATAATGGTCGCGCAGGCGGGTGGCGACGTAGTTCGCGTTCAGGATCGCGACTTCGGTGGCGCGGCGCAGGCCGTCGGCGCCCATCAGCGAGATGTACACGAACGGGATCGGCAGGATGCCGGCCGATCCGAAGGGCGCGGCCGAGACCGGGCCGACCTTGGCTTCGCCGGGCAGCTTGCCCTGCTCATTGACCACGCCCGGCAGGTACGGGGCCAGGTGCGCGCGCACCGCCACCGGGCCCACGCCCGGGCCACCGCCGCCGTGCGGGATGCAGAAGGTCTTGTGCAGGTTCAGGTGCGAGACGTCGGAACCGAACTTGCCAGGCTGAGCCACGCCCACCATGGCGTTCATATTGGCGCCGTCCAGGTAGACCTGGCCGCCGGCCTGGTGCACCAGTTCGCAGATCTCGGTCACGGCTTCCTCGAACACGCCGTGCGTGGACGGGTAGGTGATCATCAGCGCGGCCAGCTTGTCGCCGACCTGTTCGATCTTGGCGCGCAGGTCGGGCAGGTCGACGTTGCCGTTGGCGTCGGAGGCCACCACCACCACGTCCATGCCGGCCAGCTGGGCCGACGCGGGGTTGGTGCCGTGCGCCGACGAGGGGATCAGGCAGACGTTGCGCTGATGCTGGCCGTTGGCCTGGTGGTAGCCGCGGATCGCCAGCAGGCCGGCGTACTCGCCCTGCGCGCCGGAGTTCGGCTGCAGGCTGATGTTGTCGTAGCCGGTGATCTCGCACAGCGCGGCCGACAGGCGGTCGATCAGTTCCTTGTAGCCCTGGCTCTGCGAGGCGGGCGCGAAGGGGTGGATCAGCGCGAACTCGGGCCAGGTGATGGGGATCATCTCGGCCGTGGCGTTCAGCTTCATGGTGCACGAGCCCAGCGGGATCATGGTGCGGTCCAGCGCCAGGTCCTTGTCGGCCAGCTTGCGCAGGTAGCGCAGCATGTCGGTTTCCGACTGCACGCTGGAGAACACCGGGTGCACCAGGATGGCGCTTTCGCGGGCCACGGCGGCGGGGATGCCGCTGGCGGCCGCGGCGTCGAGGGCGTCGACGTCCAGCTCGAGGTCATCGCGTTCCAGGCCGGAGGCGAACACGTTGACCAGGGCCTGCAGGTCGGCGGCGGTGACGGTCTCGTCCAGCGAGACGGCCAGACGCGCGCCGTCGACGCGGCGCAGGTTGACCTGGGCGCAGTCGGCCGCGGTCAGGATGGCGGGCGTGGCCGCGCCGGTTTCCAGCAGCAGCGTGTCGAAGAAGCTGTCGTTGGCGACCTTCACGCCCAGCTTGACCAGCTCGGCGCGCAGGATTGCGGTGTAGCGGTTGACGCGGTTGGCGATGCGGCGGATGCCGGCCGGGCCGTGCCACACGGCGTACATGCCGGCCATCACGGCCAGCAGCACCTGCGCGGTGCAGATGTTGGAAGTGGCCTTTTCGCGGCGGATGTGCTGCTCGCGCGTTTGCAGCGCCAGGCGCATGGCCGGGTTGCCCTGCGCGTCCTTGGACACGCCGACCAGGCGGCCGGCCATGTTGCGCTTGTAGGCGTCCTTGCAGGCCATGAAGCCGGCATGCGGGCCGCCGAAACCGAACGGCACGCCGAAACGCTGGGCCGAGCCCACGGCGATGTCGGCACCCCACTCGCCCGGCGCAGCCAGCACGGCCAGCGCCAGCAGGTCCGTGGCCACGGCCACCACCGCGCCCTGCGCGTGAGCGGCGTCGGCCAGCTTGCGGTAGTCGGCCACCGAGCCGGTGCTGTGCGGGTATTGCAGCAGCACGCCGAAGCATTCCGGCAGGCCTTCGGCCTCGTCGCCCACGGCGATCTCGATGTCCAGGCCCTCGGCGCGGGTGCGCACGACCTCGATGGTCTGCGGGTGCACGTGGCGCGAGATGAAAAACACCGGGCTCTTGGACTTGGCGCTGCGGCGGGCCAGCGTCATGGCTTCGGCGGCGGCCGTGCTCTCGTCCAGCAGCGAGGCGTTGGAGATGTCCAGCCCGGTCAGGTCGGCGACCATGGTCTGGTAGTTCAGCAGGGCCTCCAGGCGGCCCTGCGAGATCTCGGGCTGGTAAGGCGTGTAGGCCGTGTACCAGGCGGGATTCTCAAGAATGTTGCGCAACACCACGTTGGGCGTCTGCGTGCCGTAGTAACCCTGGCCGATGTAGCTGCGGTAGACCTTGTTGCGCCCGGCGACCTGCTTGAGCTCGGCCAGCACGTCGGTTTCGCTGCGCGAGGGCGGCAGCGCCAGCGGGGCCTGGCTGCGGATCTTGGGCGGCACGACTTCTTCGATCAGCGCGTCCAGGCTGGGGCTGCCGATCACGGCGAGCATGGCGGCCTGGTCGGCGTCGGAGGGGCCGATGTGGCGGGGAATGAAGTCGGTGTGGGTGTCTAGGGCGCGCGACATGGGGAGGATCTCGGGTGCGTGAGCGTCGGGGACGATCGGTATGGCAGCGCGCGGGCAGGCGGCGGCAGCGGCCAGCCCGCGCGGGACGGGCTTAGCCGTTGGCGACGGCTTCGTAGCCGGCGGCGTCCAGCAGCTTGTCCGCGTCGGCGGCGTTGTCCGGCTTGATCTTGAAGATCCAGGCGGTGAAGGCCGACTCGTTGATCAGGTTGGGATTGCTTTCCAGCTCTTCGTTGAAGGCGACGATCTCGCCGGCCACGGGCGCGTAGATGTCGGAGGCGGCCTTGACCGACTCGACCACGCCGGCGGTTTCGCCAGCGGCCAGCTTGGCGCCGACCTTGACGTCGCCGACGAAGACCAGGTCGCCCAGCTGGTCCTGGGCGGTGTCGGTGATGCCGACGACGAACACGTCGCCTTCGGCTTTGACCCATTCATGGGACTCGGTGTACTTGCGATCGGTGGGCAGGCTCATGGGAACTCCTGGGGCTATTCGGATGGGGAAAAAGGATTGCGCGCCTCGCGCGCGGGCCTGCCGGCCGGCGCGCGCGAAGCTTCGAGTTTACGAGTGTTCGACGGCTTTGCCGTTACGGACAAACGGCAGCTTGCAGACCAGGGCGGGCACCCATTTGCCGCGGATGTCCACCTCGACCGTGTCGCCGGGAACCACGCCCACGGGCAGGCGGGCGAAGCCGATGGACACGCCCAGGGTGGGCGACATGGTGCCGCTGGTCAGCTCGCCCGCGCCCTGCTTGGCGCGCACGGCCATGTGGGCACGCATCACGCCGCGTTCCTGCAGCTTCAGGCCGAGGAAGGCGGCCGGGGTGGCGAATTGTTCCAGCGCGTCGCGGCCGATGAAGCGGCGCTCGGCGTTCTTCAGCGATACCGTCCAGGTCAGGCCGGCCTGGTCGGGCTGGATCAGCTCGTCCATGTCCTGGCCGTAGAGGTTCATGCCGGCTTCCAGGCGCAGCGTGTCGCGCGCGCCCAGGCCGCAGGGACGCACGCCCTGCGCAGCCAGGTCGCGCCACAGCGCGACGGCCTGCGTGGCGGGCAGCACGATCTCGAAGCCGTCCTCGCCGGTGTAGCCGGTGCGGGCCACCAGCGTATCGTCGCCCACCTGGGCGGCCACGAACGGGGTCAGCGGTTCGCTGGCGGCCTGCCAGGCCGGACGCGCGGCCCAGACCTTGGCGCGGGCGTTGGGGCCCTGCACGGCGATCATGGCCAGGTCGCGGCGCGGTGCGATGGCCACGTCGAATTTGCCGGACTGCCGGACGCGCTGCATCCAGGCGATGTCCTTGTCGGCGGTGCCGGCATTGACCACGACGCGCCACTGGTCGGCGGCGAAGAAATAGATGATCAGGTCGTCGATCACGCCGCCCTGCGGATTGAGCATGCAGCTGTACAGCGCCTTGCCCGGCACGGTCAGCTTGGCCACGTCATTGGCGACCAGGCGCTGCAGGAAGGCGAAGGCGTCCGGGCCCGTCACATCGACGTTGAGCATGTGCGAGACGTCGAACATGCCGGCGTCCTGGCGCACGGCGTGGTGCTCTTCCAGCTGCGAGCCGTAGGCCAGCGGCATGTCCCAGCCGCCGAAGTCGACCATTCGGGCGCCGGAGGCGATGTGTTCGTCGGCCAGCGGGGTGCGTTTGAGGGTTGCGGACATGCGCGGGAACTCCGGAGCGGCAGCGTTGCCAGGGTTGCGGAAAGCCGCCAGCGGACACGCGTCCACGGCACGGCTGAATCTTCCGCCCCTCTGTCCTTTTGCCTGAGAGTTGCCCCGCGTGGCGGGTGTGCACCTTCGGCGCCTGGGCTGCCCGCTACGTCCCCATTCGGGACGGCCTGAAAGGCGCGGCGCCAGGTCTCTCCAGAGTGCTGTTTTGCCACATCGACCGAAAACCGGGACAGGGCAAGCATGGACGGTATGGGTTACCTGAGCGATTCCGGGCGAATTGCGCCTTCGGCGGCGGCCAGCTTGATGGCCGCTCTCTCCCGCAACATGCATGACAGCGGCGCAAGCATACATCGAAACCTCGGGCGCCGGAAAGCGAGGAAACCCGGCTGTCCGCGCGCCGTTCGGGGCCGCGGCCGCTAGCCCAGCGCGGTATCCAGCAACATCATCAGCACGAAGCCCAGCATCAGCCCGCAAGTGGCGTAGACCTCGTGTCCCTTGCGGTGCGATTCGGGAATGATTTCATGGCTGATGACGAACAGCATGGCCCCGGCGGCAAAGCCCAGTCCCCACGGCAGCAAGGCCGCCGACCAGCCCACCACGGCCGCGCCCAGCACCGCGCCCAGCGGCTCCACCAGACCCGACAGCATGCCCAGCGCCACCGCGAAGGCGCGCTTGTAACCGGCGGCCATCAGCGCCACCGCCACCACCAGCCCTTCGGGGATGTCCTGGATGGCGATGCCGGTGGCCAGCGCCGTGCCGCGCAGCGGGTCGTTGCCGGCATAGCCCACGCCGATGGCCAGCCCTTCGGGCAGGTTGTGCAGCGTGATGGCGAACACGAACAGCCAGGTGCGGCGCAGGCGATGCGCCTCGATGCCTTCCCTGCCCTTGATGAAATGCTCGTGCGGCAGGCAGCGGTCCATCAGCAGCAGCACCGCCGCGCCCAGCAGGATGGCGGCGCCGACCAGGATGCCGGCGCCCCAGGGGCCATGCCCCAGCTCGCCGGCCGCGGCGATGCCGGGCGCCACCAGCGAGAAGGCGCTGGCGGCCAGCATGACGCCGGCGCCGAAACCGTACAGGCTGTCCTGCACCTTCTGCGGCAGGGTCTGGGCGAACAGCACGGGCAGCGTGCCCAGCGCGGTCGCGGCGGCGGCCATCATGCCGCCCAGCAGCGCGTCGGCCACGTGCGGCGCGCGCACGTCCAGGTAGACCCAGAGCTGGTACAGGGCCAGGCAGGACACCAGCACGGCCAGCGTCCAGATGCTGACGCTGGTGGCGGCGGGTCGGATCCGGTGTCGGCTGAATGTGTTCATGGGCGCCTCGCTGGCGTAACCGCGATCAGCCCACGGCGGCCGCGTAGCGGCGCGCCACCTCGGGCCAATCGATCACGTTGTAGAACGCGCCGATGTACTCGGGGCGGCGGTTCTGGTATTTCAGGTAGTAGGCGTGCTCCCATACGTCCAGGCCGAGGATCGGGGTATTGCCGTGCATCAGCGGACTGTCCTGGTTGGCGCTGCTCTCGACCACGAGCTTGCCGGCCGGCGTCACCGACAGCCAGGCCCAACCGCTGCCGAAGCGGGTCAACGCGGCCTTGGTGAAGGCTTCGCGGAAGGCATCCAGCCCGCCAAGGTCGGACGCGATGGCATGCGCCAGCGCGCCGTCGGGCGCGCCGCCGCCGCGCGGCGACATCACGCTCCAGAACAGGCTGTGGTTGGCGTGACCGCCGCCGTTGTTGCGCACCGCCGCGTTGATGGCAGCGGGCAGCTGGTCCAGCCGCGCCACCAGCGCCTCCACCGGTTCGTCGGTCGACAGGCCGGCGCCTTCCAGGGCGGCGTTCAGGTTGTTGACGTAGGTCTGGTGATGCTTGCTGTGATGGATCTCCATCGTCAGCGCGTCGATGTGCGGCTCCAGCGCGTCATAGGCGTAGGGTAGCGGGGGCAAGGTATAGGCCATCTGGTGTCTCCGTCAGATCGTCCGTTGGTGATGGGAACGAATCACTATCGAAAACACAAATGATATTTATTTTTATTTAATACCACAACGAGATTGTCACAATCCGCGCGATAAGGCCGGCCTATCGCCGCCGGACGCGTACCCGGCGGCGGCCCGATCCCGTCGCTACAGCGCCTTGCCGCAAGCCACGCCCGAGGCCCAGGCCCACTGGAAGTTGTAGCCGCCCAGCCAGCCGGTCACGTCCACGGCCTCGCCGATGAAGTACAGGCCGGGCACGGTGCGCGCCTGCATGGACTTCTGGTCCAGCCCGCGCGTGTCCACCCCGCCGCGCATGACCTCGGCCTTCTTGTAGCCGGCCGTGCCGCTGGGCACCAGCGTCCATTGATGGATGTCCTGGGCCAGCCCGCGCAGCGTCTTGTCCGGCGCGTCGGCCAGCCGCAAGGCGGCCAGTCCCGGCTTGCCGCCCTGCTCGGCCAGCGCCAGCCAGGCGTCGGCCAGCCGCTTGGGCCACAGCCCGGCCAGCACCGTGTGCAGTTGCTGGCGGTTGCCGGACTTGGCGTCCAGCAGCTCGGCGGCCAGGTCACGGCCCGGCGCCAGGTCCACCACGATGGGCTCGCCCGGCTTCCAGTAGCTGGAAATCTGCAGGATCGCCGGCCCCGACAGCCCGCGATGCGTGAACAGCAGGTCTTCGAGGAACTCGCCACGCGCCTTGCCCTGCCCCGTGGACAGGCTCACTTCCAGCGCCACGCCGGACAGCGCCGACAAAGGCTGCCACTGCGCCGCGTCGAAGGTCAGCGGCACCAGCGCGGGCCGTGGCTCGACGATCTTCAGGCCGAACTGGCGCGCGATCTTCAGGCCGAAATCGGTGGCGCCCAGCTGCGGGATCGCCATGCCGCCGGTGGCCACGACCAGCTTGGCCGCGCGGATGAGGCCCTGGCTGGTGCGCAGCTCGAAACCCTGCTCGCCATGGACGATCTCGGCCACCGAACAGCCCATGCGCCAGGCCACCCCGCCCTCGTCGCACTCGGCGCGCAGCAGCCCGATGATGGATTCGCTGGAATCGTCGCAGAACAGCTGGCCGCGATGCTTCTCGTGCCAGGACACGCGATGGCGCTTGAGCAGCGCCAGGAAATCCTGCGGCGTGTAGCCCGCCAGCGCCGAACGGCAGAAGTGCGGGTTCTCGGACAGGAAGTTGGCGGGGCCGGCGCCGAGATTGGTGAAATTGCAGCGGCCCCCGCCGGAAATGCGGATTTTCTCGGCCAGGCGCTCGGCGTGGTCCACCAGGACCACGCGCAAGCCCCGCTGGCCGGCCACCGCGGCGCACATCATGCCCGCGGCGCCGGCGCCCAGCACGGCAACGTCAAACAACATCGGCGCTCCGGATCCTTGCGGGATCACTCTTCCTTCAGGCAGTCGACGTAGTAGCGCTTCTCGCCGTCCTCGCCCACCTCGTCGGCCAGGCCATGGATGTAGGTCTCGAAGCCCGGGAAGCGCTCGTTGAACTCACGCGCGAACTGCAGGTACTGCACGATGGTGCGGTTGAAGCGTTCGCCCGGGATCAGCAGCGGGATGCCCGGCGGGTACGGCGTCAGCAGCACGCCGGTGACGCGGCCTTCCAGCTTGTCGATGTCGACGCGCTCGACCTCGCGGTGCGCCATGCGGGCGAAGGCGTCGGACGGCTTGAGCGCCGGCACCATGTCGCTCAGGTACATCTCGGTGGTCAGGCGGGCCACGTCGCGCTCGCGGTAGGCCTCGTGGATCTGCTGGCACAGGTCGCGCAGGCCCATGCGCTCGTAGCGGCGGTGCACCTTGCAGAAGTCGGGCAGGATGCGCCACAGCGGCTGGTTGCGATCGTAGTCGTCCTTGAACTGCTGCAGCGCGGTCAGCAGCGTGTTCCAGCGGCCCTTGGTGATGCCGATGGTGAACAGGATGAAGAACGAATACAGGCCGGTCTTCTCGACCACCACGCCGTGCTCGGTCAGGTACTTGGACACCAGCGCGGCCGGGATGCCGGTCTCGCCGAAGCTGCCGGACATGTCCAGGCCCGGGGTGATGATCGTGGCCTTGATCGGGTCCAGCATATTGAAGCCTTCGGCCAGGTCGCCGAAGCCGTGCCAATGCTCGTTGGACTCCAGGATCCATTCGTCGCGGTTGCCGATGCCTTCGGACACCAGGCGGTTCGGGCCCCAGACCTTGAACCACCAGTCGTTCTTGCCGAATTCGGATTCCACCTTGCGCATGGCGCGGCGGAAATCCATGGCTTCGCGGATGCTTTCCTCGACCAGCGCGGTGCCTCCGGGCGGTTCCATCATGGCGGCGGCCACGTCGCAGGACGCGATGATCGCGTACTGCGGCGACGTGGACGTGTGCATCAGGTACGCCTCGTTGAAGACGTTGCGATCCAGCTTGCGGGTCTCGGACTCCTGCACGATGATCTGCGAAGCCTGCGAGATGCCGGCCAGCAGCTTGTGCGTGGAGTGCGTGGCGAACACCATCGCGTCCTTGCTGCGCGGGCGGTCCTGGCCGATGGCGTGCATGTCCCGGTAGAACTCGTGGAACGCCGCGTGCGGCAGCCAGGCTTCGTCGAAGTGCAGCGTGTCGACGTGGCTGCCGAGCTGTTCCTTGATCATTTCGACGTTGTAGATCACGCCGTCGTAGGTGCTCTGCGTCAGCGTCAGGATGCGCGGGTTCTTGTTGACGGCCTCGCGCGCGAAGGGATTGGCTTCGATCTTCTTGCGGATGTTGTCCGGGTGGAACTCTTCCAGCGGGATCGGGCCGATGATGCCCAGGTGGTTGCGCGTCGGGCGCAGGAACACCGGGATCGCTCCCGTCATGGTGATGGCGTGCAGGATCGACTTGTGGCAGTTGCGGTCCACCACGACCACATCGCCGGCGGCGACGTTGGCGTGCCACACCACCTTGTTCGAGGTGGACGTGCCGTTGGTCACGAAGTAGCAGTGGTCGGCGTGGAAGATGCGCGCGGCGTTCAGCTCGGACTCGGCCACCGGGCCGGTGTGGTCCAGCAGCTGGCCCAGTTCATCCACGGCGTTGCAGACGTCGGCGCGCAGCATGTTCTCGCCGAAGAACTGGTGGAACATCTGGCCCACGGGGCTCTTCAGGAAGGCCACGCCGCCGGAGTGGCCGGGGCAGTGCCAGGAATACGAGCCGTCCTGCGCGTACTTCACCAGCTCGCGGAAGAACGGCGGCGGCAGGCTGTCCACGTAGCTGCGCGCTTCGCGGATGATGTGGCGCGCCACGAACTCGGGCGTGTCCTCGAACATGTGGATGAAGCCGTGCAGCTCGCGCAGGATGTCGTTCGGGATGTGCTCGGACGTGCGCGTCTCGCCGTACAGGTAGATCGGGATGTCGGCGTTGCGAAAGCGCAGCTCGCCGATGAAGGCGCGCAGGTTCTTGATCGCGCTGGCCACGTCCTCGGGCGAGTCCACGTCGAACTCTTCATCGTCGATCGACAGGATGAAGGCGCTGGCGCGGCTCTGCTGCTGCGCGAAGGAACTCAGGTCGCCATAGCTGGTCACCCCGATCACCTCGACGCCCTCGGCCTCGATCGCGGCGGACAGGGCACGGATACCAAGACCGGACGCGTTCTCGGAACGGTAGTCCTCGTCGATGATGAAGATGGGGAAGCGGAATTTCATGCAGGCGCTCCTGGGGCAAGGCAAACGGACGCGTATAAGGGTCGCGAGTGTACTGCGGTAAATAAACCGCCTGGAGGCAGGCGGCGCGTAAGCCCGCCGGGGGTGCGGGAATGGCCGAATTGTAGGGCGCTTTTTCTTTCAGTCCCAAGGCAATCCGCCCCGGGGCGCCCGCAGCGGCCCGCGGGTGTTGCGCATATGCCCCGCCGGGCGCGCCAGCGGCCTCGCGGCAGGTCGCCGCGAGGCCGGGAAAACGGGGGGCTAGCGCAGGGTCAGGGTCTCGCCGGCCTGCAGGGCCGCGATGAAGCGTTCGAAGTAAGGCGGGATGGCCTCGGCCTGCCCGTAACGGATGCGGCGCTCAACCTTGGCAATGGCGGCCAGGCAGACCTGGGCGCCGGACTCGCCGCAGACCAGCACCACCGGATCCTCGTCGTCGCAGACTTCGTACAACCCGCCGTGCTCGCGCCGCGCCACCTCGTACAGGTAGGCGGCCGCGCCCACGGTCTGCATCGGCGTCAGGGCCAGCGCGCCGACGTGGGCGGCCTCGAGCGCGGCATCCAGCGCATGGAGGCTGCCCGGGGTGTAGTCCAGCCCGGCGCCGGCAGGGCCGGCGGCCTGGACGAAATCCTGGGCGGCGGCGGCCACCCGCGCCACGAACTCCGCCTGGACTTCGTCGCGCCTGGCTTCATGGTTTGTCTTGAGGAAACCGAACATCAAGGGCTCCTTGGAGAAAACCGCTAGCGGCGATGAAAACCATTATAGGCAAGCGTCCCCCTATACTGTGTTGCCGCGCCGCAAGGCGTGCCCATTTCCCAACAACCCCGCCATGCCCGATCCGCTGATACGACGATTGACGCCCGCCGACGCCGCACCCTTGCGCCAGTTGCGCCTGAATGCCTTGCGCGAAACGCCCGAAGCGTTCGGATCGAGTTACGAAGAGGAACATACGCTCACGCTGGACGATATCCGCGCCTGGGTCGCCACGGACATCGAAAACGCCATGTTCGGCGTGTTCATCGACGGCGCGCTGACCGGCATGGCCGGCGTGGGCCGGCAGCACAAATTGAAGATGCGCCACAAGGCGCAGATCTGGAGCGTATACATGGCGCCCGCCTCGCGCGGGCGCGGACTGGCGCGCCAGCTGATGCTGGCTGCCATCGACCATGCCGGCGGCATGCGTGGCGTGCGCCAGCTGCAGCTGAGCGTCACGGCCGGCAACCTCGCCGCGCGCGCGCTGTACGAGAGCCTGGGCTTCGCGGAGTACGGCATGGAACCGGAAGGGCTGTGCGTGAACGGCGTGCTGCACGACGAAAGACTGATGACGCTGCGCCTGGCCGGCGACTGAGCGCCCGCCGGCTGCCTGCCGCAACTTTCCGCCCCCAGGGACCGCCGCCGCGCGGCGCCGCCTCAGCCCGCGCTGGCGCGCCGGCGCGCGCCGTACGAACACACCTGGTTGCGACCGCCGTCCTTGGCCTTGTACAGCGCCTGGTCGGCCGCCTTGATGACCGCTTCGGGCGCGCGCAGCGCGTCGCCGCGCTCGGCCACGCCAATGCTGACCGTCACGCGCAACGGCCGCGTGTTGCGTCCGCTCCGGGCGCCACGGCGGCGCAAGCCCGCCTGGTCCGTCCGGGGCCGTGCCGGCTTGTCGCGCAGGCGCATCTGGTAGGCCTCGATGGCGCGCCGCACGGCTTCCAGGTGCGGCATGCTTTCCGCCGCGGTCTTGCCGGGGAACACCAGCGTGAATTCCTCGCCGCCATAGCGGTAGGCATGGCCGCCGCCGGACACGCGGCGCAGTTGCGCCGCGACCATGCGCAACACCTGGTCGCCCACGTCGTGGCCATGGGTATCGTTGAAAACCTTGAAATGATCCACGTCCGCCATGGCCAACGTGTAGATCCGGCCCATGCGTTGCAGCTTTTCGTTCAGCGCGCGCCGGCCCGGCAGCCCGGTCAGCTCATCGCGGAACGCCATGTGGAACCCTTCATGGGCCAGCGAAATGGATAGCGAGGTCAGCGCGGCGGCCGACATCAGCGCCAGCTCCACCGGATGCTGCGCGCCGCGCGGCAGCGCCCAGGCCATGCAGACGAAGCCCAGCCACTGGCCGGCCTGCTGCGGACGGCCATAGCGCAGCAGCAGCAGGGTCAGCGTCAGACCGGTCGCCAGCAGCGCGGCCAGCGCCTCGACCGGCACGCCCAGGCGCGCCAGCGCGCCTTGCACGGCCAGCGTGCTGAAGAAGTCCGCCGTGCCTTCCTTGCCCGCCAGCGCGATGGCGGCCGCGCCCGAGGCCATCAGGCCCAGCCGCGCGGCCAGGTCCAGCAGCACGCTGGAGCGCTCGGCCCACAAGGCATTGATGGTATAGGCCAGCGCCCACCAGGCCAGCGCCGGCCCCAGCGCCCACGGCGCCTGCTCCGCCAGGGCCGGCCAGGCCGCCGCGGCGACCAGCACGCTGAGCATCAGCGCCATGGTCTGCGAACGCTGGTACATCAGGCAGATGGCGATGCCGATCAGCGCCATCACCCAGGGCACGTAGGGAACGATCAGCGCCAGGGCGGGCGGCCAGTCCTGCCAAAGCAGCAGCCCCGCCGCCGCCGCCACCGGCAGCGCAGGATAGAACAACAGGGGCAGCCAGGGGATATGGGGGTAACGCACGATAGGGCCTTGCTCACGCTTGCTGAAATGACGTCGCCAAATCGGCAAACACATATTCCACTTTACGGTCGCCCCCTGGGGTTCTTTAGCGCCGCGCACCCGGCGGTCGCCGTGCTATGTTGGTCGTCCCTGCCCGAGCCTGCGCCGCCATGAGACTCCTGATCAATATCGACGTGCCCGACCTGGAGCGCGCCATCGGCTTCTACGAACACGCTTTCGGGCTGACCCTGTCGCGCCGCCTGGGACCGGCGGTGGCGGAAATGGCTGGCGCCGAGGCTCCCATCTATCTGCTGGAAAAAGCCGCCGGCACGCCGGCGGCGGGTGCGACGCGCCAGCCGCGGGATTACGCCCGGCACTGGACGCCGGTGCACCTGGACGTGGTGGTGGACGATGTGGACGCGGCCGCGACGCGAGCCGTCGCGGCTGGCGCCCGGCTCGAAGACCCGGCCGCCACCCATGCCTGGGGCCGCATCGCCCACCTGAGCGACCCTTTCGGCCATGGCATCTGCCTGCTGCAGTTCCTGGGCCGGGGCTACGACGAACTGGCCGAACCGGCGCTGCGCTACCCGGCCGTGTCCGAAGCCGATTTCGAGGACCTGCTGGCGTTGCGCATCGCCGCCATGCGCGCAAGCCTGGAGCGGCTGGGCCGTTTCGACCCCGAGCGCGCGCGCAGCCGGCTGCAAGCCACCTTCCGCCCGGAATACACCTGGGCAATCGAGCTGGAAGGAAAACGCGTCGGCTTCTACGCCCTGCGCCCGGACGGCGACGGCCTGCGCCTGGACCACCTATACCTGCACCCATCGGTCCAGGCCCGGGGCCTGGGCGGCCGCACGCTCAGGCGCCTGCTGGCACAGGCCGACGCGCAAGGCCTGCCGCTGCGCGTGGGCGCCCTGCGCGACAGCGATTCGAACCGCTTCTACCAGCGCCACGGCTTCGTCCAGGTCGACGAAAGCGAATGGGATATCGAATACCTGCGCCCCGCGCAGGCGAAAACCGGGGGCTAGCGGTCCCAAGATGCGCGACGGCGGCTTTGCCGCCACACGACAACGCCCCGCCCGCCAAGGAAGGTCAGGACGAAGCAGGGCGAAAGGCAGACCCAACGAAGAGGAACGCCACAAGGCCGCAAGTCTGCCCCAATCGGGGCCGCGCGGATCCGGCTCAGCCGGTCCGCAGCCGGCGCCCCCTGGGGGGAAGCGCGTAGCGCTTCGGGGGGGTTATGTTCTAGGTAGCGTGACGCCGCGTTGGCCCTGATACTTGCCGCCGCGATCGCGGTAAGAGGTCTCGCAGACCTCGTCGCTTTCCAGGAACAGCATCTGCGCGCAGCCTTCGCCGGCGTAGATCTTGGCGGGCAGCGGCGTGGTATTCGAGAATTCCAGCGTGACGTGGCCTTCCCATTCCGGCTCCAGCGGCGTCACGTTGACGATGATGCCGCAGCGCGCGTAGGTGCTCTTGCCCAGGCAGATGGTCAGCACGCTGCGCGGAATGCGGAAATACTCGACGGTGCGCGCCAGCGCGAAGGAATTGGGCGGAATGATGCAGACATCGCCCTTGAAGTCCACGAACGAGCCTTCGTCGAAGTTCTTGGGATCGACGATGGTGGAATTGATGTTCGTGAAGATCTTGAATTCGTCGGCGCAGCGCACGTCGTAGCCGTAGCTGCTGGTGCCGTAGCTGACAATGCGCCCGCCATTGGCCGTGCGGACCTGACCCGCTTCAAAGGGTTCGATCATGCCGGCTTCGGCCTGGCGGCGGATCCAGCGGTCGCTTTTGATGCTCATGATGGCAATGGTGCTCGGGGGAATGGACAGCCCTGATTTTATCCCGAGCGGCAGAACGGGCGCCCCCGGCAAAGTTGCCCCCCAATCCAGGCCGCACGGATCCGGCTCCGCCGGTCCGTCGCGGCGCCCCCTGGGGGGAAGCGCGCCAGCGCTTCGGGGGGGACCTGCCCCCCCCTTCTAGTCCCCAAAGAATGTGCGGTAGACCAGGGCGATGCCATTGACCGCGCCGCCCTTCAGGTCCACCGACCAGCGGCGGCTCAGCCGGTAACTGGCGCGTCCCACGGTGTCGGCGCCGGCCAGGGCCTGCTCCACGCTCAGCGTGATGCCGTTGGCGAAGGTCTTGCTGGCTACCAGGAACTGGGTCGCCAGGCGGCTGTCGCTGTCGCGGTTGACGTCGCCGGCCACGGTGCGGTCCGGCAGCAGGCTGCCGGAGCTGCCGATGTTGCCGCTACGGATGCTGACATCATCCAGCCCGAACTGCTTGTAGAACGGCGGCCCGCCGCCGCCCAGCAGCGCCGTGCCCACCGACAGCAGCAGCGCGGCATCGCCGCCGCTGCCGTCCGGCCCGCGTCCCAGCAGCAGCCAGGACAGCTTTTCCACATCGCTCACGTCGGGATACGACACCAGGTCGATACGCGGGCGCTGCGCCGTACCGGCCACCTTGACGCCGGCCTCGACCTGCTCGCCGGTGCGCAGGGCCTCGATGTCCAGCACGGGATTGTCCAGCCGCCCCTGGAACGTCAGCGTGCCGCGACGCAGCCGCAGCTTCTGGCCATAGGCCTCGATGCCGCCGCCGCGCGTGCGCAGCGCGCCCACGCCGGTCAGCCGGCCGTCGCTGAGCAGGATCTGGATCGAGCCCAGCAGGCCCGCGTCCAGGCCCATGCCGGTGATGTAGAAGCGCGGCCCCATGTCGAACTTGAGGTTCATGCTGGTCTGCAGCGGCGTGGACGCCGCGCCGGGATCGTCGCCCGGCCGGCGCACCTTCACGTCGTCGTCCAGCGTGGGCACGCCCTGCAGGATCTCCAGGCTGAACCAGCCGGCGTCCGCCTTGAGGTCGCCCACGATGTCGATGCGCGGCAGGGCGACGTTCAGATCGACCGAGCCGGACACCATGGCATAGCGGTCCGAGCGCTGCAGCGCCGGGAAACGGTACAGCGTCAGGCGCAGCTGGCCGCCACCATCCGTCAGGCTCCAGCGTCCGCGTGCCTCGGCATAGCCGTCCTTGGCCTCGGGATTGGTGGTGATCCATTCCTTGGTGCGCCATTCCGCCGGCATCACGCGCAGCGAGGCCGGGAAGCGCAGGCTGTCCAGCACCAGGCTGTCGCCGTCCAGGCGCGCCGCCAGCTTGCCCTCGACCAACCGCACGCCGTCGTCGATGCGCACCACCCGCAGCCGGTCGCCGCGGATCGCGCCGCTGCCCGTCCACTTGCCCGTCAGCGTGCCCTGGGCCTCCAGGTTGGCCTTGACCGTGCCGCCGACTTCCATCGCGTCGCCCACGAACAGGCCGACCCATGCCAGGTCGGCGATGTCGGCATCCAGCTTGGCGCGGATCGGCTGGCGCGCATCCAGCGCCATGCCGCCCTGCGCATCCACGGCGAGCACGGCCGAGGCCGTGCCGTTGACCACGCCCATCTTCTCGGTGGCCAGGGCCAATTTGGCATCCAGGCGGCTGGCGCTGGCCGAGGACGGCGTCGCGGTCAGGTCCAGCGTCAGCGCCGTCAGTCCCAGCGGCACGGGCGGATCGCCCGGAATCAGCAGATCGCCGTCGCGGCGGGCGATGCGGGCCGAACCCGTCAGGCGGCCGTCGAACTTCAGGTCCCAGGACACATCGAGCGCGATGCGGCGCTTGGCTTCGGCCACCATGGCGTTGACCCGCTTGGGGCCCTTGTCCAGCCGGGCGGCGGCTTCGGGATCGACGGCGGCGATCACCTGCCGCGTCATGGCCGCCGTGATCACCAGGTTGTCCGCCTGGCCGGCGGTTTCCCAGCGCGCGCCGCCGCCGCGCGAGCCCTTGTGGGCCAGCGTCAGGCGTTCCTTGCCCGGCAGCGTCAGGCCGAACGTGGTGGCGCCGACCTGCCACTGCCATTGCGGCGCGACCGCCCCGGGCAGGTAGGCCACGGACAGCGGCCGCTCGGCGGCGACCGCGAAGCCGGCCGATTCCGCATTGAGCCGCGAAAACGTGCCGCGCCAGCCCGTCAGGGCGGCATCGGCCTCGCCCGCCGGGCCACGTCCCCAGCCCCCGGCAAATGCGATATCAGCCTGCGCCGGCGCTTCGCCCAGCACGCCCGCGCGGAACTTGGCCGGCACATAGCGGGCGCTGAACTCGCCGCGATGGGCGGCCGCCGTGCCGTTGAGCTTGCCCTTCAATTCCGCTCCGCCCGGCAGTCCCGGCCAGAAAGCGTCCAGTTGCGGCGCCTGCGCGTCCAGCGCCAGCGACCCGTCGGCCGCGCCCACGTCGCCCTGGGCGCGGATGCGGTTGCGACCCAGCGTCAGGTCCACGTCCAGGCCCTGGATGCGCAGGCCGGCCAGCGGATCGTCGGCCGCGCCGGCCCCGGACGTGGCCGTCCCGGCGGTCGCGGTCGTCGATGCGCCGCCCGCGACGGCGGCGGGCGGCGTGGCCGCCGGCAACTCAACCCGGGCCTTCAGCGCGCCCGCCAGCGGCTGCTTGTTCCAGCGCGAGCCTTCCTGGATGCGCAGGTCCATGGCCGCCAGCCGCAGCTGGCTCAGGTTCTCCAGTTCGGCGCCCAGATCCGCGCTCAGGCTCAGCACGGCCTGCGGAATGTCCTTGCCCAGCCACGGCCCCAGGTCCAGCCGCTCGGCGCCCACCCGGCCCTCGATGCGATCGCGCCCCTGGCCGTCCGCCGCGGCCTTGAGGTCGAACTGCGCCGTCAGCGTGGACGCGTCCGGCAGGCGCGCCTGGGCGCTGGCGCTGCGCAGCACCAGGGGCGTACGCGGCGCCAGATCGGCCAACACATTCAACGCCAGCCCGGAGCCGGTGCCTTCCAGCTTGGCCTGCAGGCCGTCCAGCGAGCCCGCGGCGTCGGCGCTCAGCAACACACGGCAGGCCGGTTCCGGGGGGCCGACGAAAGCGGTGGCCGGCGCCGGCGCGTCGGCGGGCGCGGATGCCGGCGTCGCGCCCGTTGCCTTGCCGGCCTTTTGCGCCTGGGCGGGCTTGCCCGCCTTACCGGATGCCTTGCCGGCCTTGTCCGTCTTGTCCGCGCCATCCGGCCGCGCCCCGCCCGCCTGGGCGTTCGCGCCATCGCCGACGATGGCGCGCAGGCGTTCGGCCTGGCACAGCGGGGAATCAGGGCCGGCGCCCCGCGCGGCCACGTCCAGCCGCAGGCTGAACGGCCACGGGTCCGCCAGAGCGCGCAGCTCGGCCTCGCCACTCAGCTCGGCCTGTCCGATCTCATGGCCGACGCGCAGGCTGGCGATGCGCAGCTGCGCGCTGTCCTGCCCGGCCGCGAAGGTGGCGGCCAGGCCGCCGAGCGACACCGGCAGGGCCTCGCCGTTCTGCAGCAGATGGAATTCGCCCAGCGTCAGCTGGTCCAGCGCGATGTCCACCGGCAGCGACGGCAGGCTGAAGGGCGCCTCGTCCTGCGCGGGCGGCGTTTCTTCGGCTGCCGCCGGCGCCAGCGTCACCGTCACGGCCGCGGCCGACAGCTCGCGCACGTGCAGCCGCCGCTGGCCCAGCGCGCGCCAGTCCACTTTCAGGCCCAGGTCCGCGATTTCGACGCGGGTGCCGCCCGTCTCGAGCTCCAGCCGCCCCACGTTCAGGCCGCGCAGCACCGAGCCGCGCACGTCCAGCGCCAGGCCGTCCAGTTGCTGCGCCGCCGTGGTCAGCAGCAGGCGCGTGCCGCTCTGCGTGCCGGCCAGCCAGAACAGGAAACCGCAGGCCAGCACCGCCAGCATCGCCAGCCCGGGCAGCCACCACACCAGAAGATGGCGCAGGATCGCGCGCAACGTCCTCAAAACGCGATCCCCAGGGAGAAATGCAGTCGCAGGCTGCGGTCGCGCTGGCCGTAGGCCACGTCCAGGAACAAGGGCCCGGCCGGCGTGCGCACGCGCGCGCCCACGCCGTAGCCAACCGCCAGCGACATGTCGCCGAAGGATTTGGCCGCGTCGCCGGCATCGACGAACACGCCCATGCCCCAGCGCTCGTTGAAATAGTGGTCGTACTCCACGCTGCCCACCACCATCGCCGGCGCGCCCACGATCGCGCTGTCGCGCTTCAGGCCGATGCTCTGGTACTTGTAGCCGCGGATGGAACGCGCGCCGCCGGTGCGAAAGCCGAAGTCGTCAGGCACCTGGACCTTGCCATTGGCCCAGATGCGGCCTACCTCGCCACGGATGGTCAGCACGTCGCGCTTGCCGATGGGCCACCATTTCTGGCCGCGCAGCCGGGCGCGCGTATAGGGTTCGCCGGTGTTCAGCACCACGCCCAGGCCGCCGCCCACCGCGATCAGGTTGCCTTCGCGCGGGTCGTACTTGTTGTCCACGTCGCGGCGCAGCCATTCGGCGGTGGCCGTGGCGGACGGCAGCGTGTATTCGTCGCCGCCGTCGATCTTGACGTGATCCTGCGCCAGCAACAGGCCCCAGCGGGTTTCGTATTCGACGCGGCTGTCGCCGGCGGCCTTGCGCTCCTGCAGGCGCGTGGCGCCGAGCGCGTAGCGGGTCACTTCCAGCCCCTGGATGTCGGAGCGGTCGGCCAGCACGCCGAAGGAATCCTTGTAGCCGCGCTCGGTCGGCGGCAACAGGAAGTCGGCGTAGGCGCGCTGGCGCAAGCGGTCCACGCTGAAACCGGTTTCCAGCGTCAAGGGCTGGCCGAACACCACGTTCTGCCGATAGATCGATTCCAGCCGGGCGCCGGCCTCGTCGTCCACGCCCATGGACACCGACAGGCGCTTGGGCGGCGCCTCCACCACCCGCACCTGCACGGGCAGCGTGACCTCGCCATCGGAATCGTAGACCGCCGCGGGCGGCGGCTGGCCACCGGAAACGGACGCGTCGCCCGCCGGCGCCGAGGCCAGGGCGTCGGCCGCCCCCGGCGCGCGGGCACGGTCGGAGATCGGTTCGGGCGCGGCCTGTCCGCCGGGCTGCTGCAGCGACACGAAGGCGCCGCGGAAAAACGCGGTGGACTGCAAGTCCTGCTGCCATTGGTCGAGCCGGCTCTGCTCGTAGGACGATCCCACCGAGTAGCGCACGTAGCGCTGGACCAGTTTTTCCGGCACGCGCTCCAGGCCCTCGGTCTTGAGCTCGCCCATATTCACCCGCGGGCCGCTGTCGATGGTCACGGACAGCGCGGCGCTGGCCTGCCCGGCCTGGATGTCGGCCGCCGAGGACGTCATGCGCGCCAGCAGGAAATCACGCTCGGACACTTCGTCCAGCAGGGCTGCCTTGGCCTTGTTCCAGTCGCTGTTGATGAAGGGCTGGCCGACCTTGAGCTGCCAGTCCTCGCGCAATTTCTGCACGCGCTGCGCGTACTCGGGCCGCGTGATCCGGCCGGTGAAGCCGAGATCCACGGAAGACACCGTCGCGCGCTTGCCCGACACGATGCCGATGTCCCAGGTCTCGCCGCCGATGTCGGTGCCGGCTTCCAGCGTGACGGTGGGGGAAAAATAGCCCTGCGTGGCGAGCGCGGCCAGCGTGGCGTCGCGCGCGCGCCGCCGCAGCCGGCTGATTTCGCCGCCGTCCTGGTCTTCGGCCAGGCGGGCGATCGCGTCCACGGCCTCGGTAATGGCCTGCAGCGCCGCCGGCGTCACGCCGCCGGGGTCGACCACGATTTCGGGACGCTTGGCCGCCGCCTCGCCCGCCATTGCGCAGAGTCCGGCCAGAAAGGCCCGGGCTGCCCAGCGCATGCGTCAGGTCGGCTGTTGCACGACGATGGAGGGGAACTTGCCCGCCATGTCGCGGGGCAGCGCCGCAACGCTTGCCGCCAGTTTGCGGGCGATGCCGCGGTACAGGGCCGCCGCCTCGCTGCCGGGGTCGGAAACCACGGTGGGCTGGCCCGCATCGGTCTGCTCGCGGATCGCCAGCGTGAGCGGCAGGCTGCCCAGCCAGGGCGTGTCGTACTGCTCGGCCATGCGCCGGCCGCCGCCTTCGCCGAAGATGTGCTCGGCATGGCCGCATTGCGAGCAGATGTGGATGGCCATGTTCTCGACGACGCCCAGGATGGGCACCTCGACCTTCTGGAACATGCGCAGGCCCTTGCGCGCGTCCAGCAGCGCCACGTCCTGCGGCGTGGTGACGATGACCGCGCCCACGACAGGCACCTTCTGCGCCAGCGTCAGCGCCACGTCGCCCGTGCCGGGTGGCATGTCGACGATCAGGTAGTCCAGGTCGCGCCAGTTGGTCTGGCGCAGCAGTTGTTCGAGCGCCTGCGTGACCATCGGGCCGCGCCAGATCGCCGGGGAATCCGCGTCGATCAGGAAGCCGATGGAATTGGCCTGCAGGCCATGGCCCTCGAGCGGCTCCATGCTCTTGTTGTCGCGGCTTTCGGGCCGGCCAGACACGCCCAGCATGGTCGGCACGCTGGGGCCGTAGATGTCGGCGTCCAGCAGCCCCACCTTGGCGCCCTCGGCCGCCAGGGCCAGCGCCAGGTTCACGGCGGTGGTGCTCTTGCCCACGCCGCCCTTGCCGGAAGCCACGGCGATGATGTTGCGCACGTTCGGCAGCGGCTTCAAGCCCTTCTGCACCGCGTGCGCCGCGACCTTCCAGGTCACCGAGACCTGGGCATCGGGCGCGCCGGCTGCGGCCAGCGCCGCGACGGCGATGCCGCGCACCTGATCCTTGAAAGCGTCGGCGGGATAGCCCAGTTCCAGCGTCAGGGCGACCCGGCCGCCCTGCAGTTGAATGTCACGATCTTTTACAGATACGCCCAGGTCCAGGCCGGTATTCGGGTCTTGCGCGCCCCGCAACGCGGCGCGGATGTGTTCTATCGTTATACTCATGTCACTATGGTTCCGTAGGCAGCGCGGCTTCTGCTGGCCGCCGTCCCCTAAAGGATAGCGGATACGCGGGAACCTTTCGCTGCGTTTTGCATCCGACCTTCATGACGAATCCTCTCATCCGCTTCCTCCGTGCCGTCCTGTTTGCCGCGCTGGCCCTGATCGGCATGGCGATGGCGCTGGTGTTCATGCTCTCCACCGCGATCGCCGTGGCGATCCTGTACGTGGTGGCCAAGGTGCGCGGCAAGCCGTTCGGCGTGCGCGCCTACTGGAGCCAGCGCCAAGGCGCCCGCCCGAATCCGTTCCAGTCGGCCGCCGCCCCGTTCGCGCAAGCGCGCGGCGGCGACGTGATCGACGTCGAGGCCCGCGAAGTCCGCTGACGCCGGCGCGCGCCTGCCACGGCCGCCTCGCGGCGACCTGGCGCGCACCAGGGACACTCCCTTCGGGCCGTCTTTTGACGGCCCGTTCTCTCTGCCCGCGCCATCCGATCTGATCCGGACCGGAGTTTGGGCGCGCGATCCCGCCATCCCCTTTCGCCCCCCGCCGAGGCCCGCCGCCGCCATTGCCCTAAAATGGCCGGTCTATCCACCTTTCCCTCAACCGCACGAAGACCATGTCTCGCACCCTTTTCGTCACCACCGCCCTGCCCTACGCCAACGGATCCTTCCACATCGGCCACATCATGGAGTACATCCAGGCCGACATCTGGGTGCGTTCGATGCGACTGGCGGGCCACACGGTGCACTTCGTGGGTGCGGACGACGCGCATGGCGCGCCGATCATGCTGAAGGCGGAAAAGGAAGGCATCACGCCGCAGGCCCTGGTGGCGCGCTACGCCGCCGAACGCCCGCAGTACCTGAACGGCTTCCATATCCGCTTTGACCACTGGCACTCGACCGACTCGGCCGAGAACGTGGCGCTGTCGCAGGACATCTACCGCGCGCTGAAGGCGCAGGACCTGATCGAGACGCGCTCGATCGAGCAGTTCTACGACCCGGTCAAGGGCATGTTCCTGGCCGACCGCTACATCAAGGGCGAATGCCCCAAGTGCCACGCCAAGGACCAGTACGGTGATTCCTGCGAAGTCTGCGGCGCGGTCTATGCGCCCACCGAACTGATCAATCCGTATTCGGCCCTGACCGGCGCCACGCCGGTGCTGAAGTCCTCCGATCACTTCTTCTTCAAGCTGTCCGATCCGCGCTGCGTGGAATTCCTGCAGCAATGGACCATGGGCGCCAACGCCGCCGGCGGCAAGCACCTGCAGCCGGAAGTGCTGGCCAAGACCCGCGAATGGCTGGGCGCCGATGACGGCGAAGCCAAGCTGGGCGACTGGGACATCTCGCGCGACGCGCCCTATTTCGGCATCGAGATCCCCGACGCGCCGGGCAAGTACTTCTACGTCTGGCTGGACGCGCCGGTGGGCTACCTGGCCTCGCTCAAGTCCTATTGCGACAAGGCAGGCCTGGATTTCGACGCGCTGCTCGACCCGAACGGCAACACCGAACAGGTCCACTTCATCGGCAAGGACATCATCTATTTCCACGCGCTGTTCTGGCCCGCCATGCTGAAGTTCGCCGGCCGCAAGACGCCGGACGCGCTGAACGTGCACGGCTTCATCACCGTCAGCGGCGAGAAGATGTCCAAGAGCCGCGGCACCGGCATCTCGCCGCTGCGCTATCTGGAACTGGGCATGAACGCCGAGTGGATGCGCTACTACATCGCCGCCAAGCTGAACGCCCGCGTTGAAGACATGGACTTCAACCCCGAGGACTTCATCGCCCGCGTCAACAGCGACCTGATCGGCAAGTACGTCAACATCGCCAGCCGCGCGGCCAGCTTCATCACCAAGCATTTCGACGGCCAGCTGGCCTATATGGGCGACGCCGCCGCGCTGTCGGCCGAGTACGCCGAGCAGGCAGAATCAATCCGCGCCGCCTTCGAGGCGCGCGAGTACAACCGCGCCATCCGCGAGATCATGGCCTGCGCCGACCGCATCAACCAGGCCTTCGACACCGCCCAGCCCTGGGTGCTGGCCAAGGGCATCGGCAGCGCCGACGCCGCCCAGAAGGCCGCGCTGCAGGACATCTGCTCGCGCTCGCTGGCCGGCTTCAAGGCCCTGTCCGTGATGCTGGCCCCGGTGCTGCCGGAACTGACCGACCGCGTCGCGCGCGAGCTGTTCGGCGCGCAGGCCGGCTTTGTCTGGGCCGACGCCGCCGCGCTGCCGCAGACCGTGGCGCCGTTCAAGCACCTGATGCAGCGCGTCGAGCCGCAGATGCTGGAAGACCTGTTCGAACCGCCCGCGCCTCCCGCCGTGATCCCCGGCGGCGAGCCGCTGGCCGAGACCATCTCCATCGACGACTTCGCCCGCGTCGACCTGCGCATCGCGCAGATCGTCAACTGCGAGCACGTCGAAGGCTCGACCAAGCTGCTGCGCCTGACGCTGGACGTGGGCGAAGGCCGCCACCGCAACGTGTTCTCCGGCATCAAGTCGGCCTACCAGCCCGAAGACCTGATCGGCAAGCTGACCGTGATGGTGGCCAACCTGGCCCCGCGCAAGATGAAGTTCGGCGTGTCCGAAGGCATGGTGCTGGCCGCCAGCCACGCCGACGAGTCGGTGGATGCCGGCATCTACGTGCTGGAGCCCTTCCCCGGCGCCAAACCCGGCATGCGCGTGCGCTGACGCGGCGCCGGCCCGGCGATAAAAAAAACCCGCCTCGAGGCGGGTTTTTTCTTGATCGCGCCAGATGCGCGGCGGCTCAGGCCCGGCTGGGCGCCAGCGCCGGATCCAGCGACACGCGCTCGTCGAACACGAAGCACTTGCCCTCGTAGCCCGGCCCGCCGGTCTCCTCGAAGTACTTGAGGATGCCGCCCTCGAGCTGGTAGACGTGATCGATACCGGCCTCGTTCATGTAGATGGCGGCCTTCTCGCAGCGGATGCCGCCGGTGCAGAAGCTGACCACGGTCTTGCCTTGCAGCTCGTCGCGGTGTGCCTGCACCGCGTCCGGGAACTGGGTGAAGCGCTCGATGCGCCAGTCGATGGCATTCCTGAACGTGCCCTCGTCGACCTCGAAGGCGTTGCGCGTGTCCAGCATCACAACCGGGCGACCGGCATCGTCCGCGCCCTGCGCCAGCCAGCGCGCCACCGTGCGCGCGTCCACCGCCGGCGCGCGGCCGGCCTCGGGGCGGATGGCCGGATGGTTCATGCGGATGATCTCGCGCTTGATCTTCACCAGCAGCTTGCGGAACGGCACCGCGTCGCTGTAGCTGTACTTCGGCTCCAGGTCGGCGAAGCGCGCATCCGCGCGCAGCGCGGCCAGGAAAGACTCAATGCCTGCGGACGCGCCCGCCAGGAACAGATTGATGCCCTCCCCGGCCAGCAGGATCGTGCCCTTCAGTCCGTCCTCGCGCGCGCGGGCCAGCAGCGTTTCCCGCAACTCGGGCAAGCCGTCGAGCGAGACGAATTTGTAGGCGGAGATATTGGCAACGGAAGACATGGGCGTAGCGTGGCAAGGCCGGCGCGGCATGCGCGGGCCGCGAAAATGCGGAATGCGCGGGAGCCGCCATCATAATCGCTGGCGGGCCCGCGTCCGGGCCGGGGCCTCAGCGCCGCACAGGCTCCTGCTCGACCACCGCGTCCAGCACCCATTTCAAGCCGGAGGCATCGGCCGGCGGATTCGGATCGCGCACTTCGACCACGCGCAGCCGATAGCGCACGCCCGGCTGGAAATTGAAGCCGGTGATATCGCCATACCAGAGCTGCCAGGGCTGGGCCGCGCTGTCGCGCACCTGGTAGCACATGGCGCGGCCGGCGCCGGCATTGCAAGGCACGCGCTCGGAATCGACGTACACGAGCTTTTTCGGGCCCATCTGGCCGCCGGTCGCCGGATCGATGCGGCGGCCGAAATCCAGCGTGTCGCCCGAGGACAGCAGCAGCGTCAGGCGGCGCGGATTGCCGGTGTTGTCCAGCGTGCTGGACGTGATGCGCGTCAGGCCGTCGAGGAAGTCCTGTTCCAGCCGCATGGCGTCCGGATTGCAGGCCATCATGGTGGACACGGGATGCGAGCGCACGATCAGCAGCCCGTTTGCCACCGTGTAGGGCGCGTTGTACTGGTTGCAGCCGCCAAAACCGCTGACCACGGGCGCGCCCTTGTCATGGATGAAGCTGATCGTGACGGGCCGCGAGGTCTGCGACGGATGGGGAATCTGGCGCAAGGCGCCGCCGGGCCGCGTCCAGCGGGCCAGGTCCCAGCTGGTCTGCGCGTACACGTCGGACGCGGCGGCGGGCTGGAAGCGCGGATCCTGCGCGCCCGGGCCGCGCGGCGGCGACGCGCAGGCGGCAAGACCGACGGCAAGCGCGCAGGGAGCGAGCCAACGCAAGCTGGAGGATATGGACATGGAAGATCTCCCGAAATCGGCGTGAGGCACACTGAGCCAGCGGTGCGCCATTGTAGGCACGGCGCAAGAACGCCGCGCGCGCGGAAAACAGACTGAAACGCCTGGTCACCAGGCCGGCGGCGCGGCCCCGCGCGCCAGGGATTCCAGGCGCGCCACTTGCGCCAGCCTCTGCCGCCATCCCCCGGCGGCCGGGCCACGCGGCGCCGGCCCGCCATCACCGCTCAGGGCGTGGGGGGATCCTCGCGCCGCACGAACTCCAGCACATCGCCGCCGCGCAGGTTGAAGGTCAGGTGGCGGGGCGCCCCGCCGTTGTCGAGCGTGAAGGTATCGATGCTGCCCAGGCCACGCAGATAGTCCGCTTCCAGGCCGGCTCGCTCCGGCGTCGGGCAGGCCATGCGCGTGGCCGCCGGCGCGTCGATGCGCAGCCTGCCGCCCTCGATCCTGTAGGCGCCCATGTAGCGGTTGCAGCCGGCGAAGCCATTGACGCGGTATTGCTTGCCCTGGGCCAGGAACACCAGCTTCACGGGCTCGCCGTTGTCGCCATGGGGAATGTCGCGCAGCGCGCCGCCGGGCTGGACCCAGCGCACCAATTCCCAGGCGGTCTGCGCCAGCGAATCCGCGCTGCTGGCCGCGTTGGCGGCCGCCGCCCCTTGCGGACGGGCGCCGCCGGATCCCGCGCACCCCGCCAGCGCCAGGGCCAGCAAGCCCATGCCTAGCAAGCGGCCGGGCAAGAACTGAGTATTGGGCATGGGCGAAATCTCCGGTTGATTGCACACCCCTAGACTGTAACCGGCATCGTTCGCCCCTGTCCCGCGACCTGCCCCTAAGCCCTACACCCGAGTGCCAAAGCGGGAGTCCGGCACTCGGCGGGCAAGCCAAAGGAGCAGGTACTGGGCCTTATGCCTCATGGCGCGCGGCGAAGCCGGCGCGCAGAATCGCCTGAACTCCGGCCTTGGCATCGCTTCCTGAGCGGCTGCCACGGGGCGACTGCGGTGGGCCGGCAATGCCCGCGCAACGCGCCGGAGCACGCGAAACAGGCTGCGGAGACATCCCGATGGGCTTTCTGAGAACCTTGCTGGCGTTGTCCGTGGTCCTGGACCACCTGGGCGGCGGCGCGGCCGACAAGCTGGTCGGCGGGCGCCTTGCGGTGCAGCTGTTCTATGTGATCTCCGGTTTCCTGATTTCCTATGTGCTGACCGGCACCGACCGCTACCAGGGCGCGACAGGGCACTTCTATGCAAACCGGCTGCTGCGCCTGTTTCCGATTTACCTGACGGTCGCGGCGCTGGCCCTGGTCGCCTACTCCGCGGGCGATGGCAGCTTTTTCCGTCTCTACGACGACCTGCCCCTGTCGGCCCGGCTGTTCCTGATCCTGTCCAATCTTTTCATCGTGGGGCAGGACTGGCTGATGTTCTTCGGCATCGAGCATTCCACCCTGCTCTTCACCGGCAGTTTCGCGCACAGCGACGTGCCGCTATACCAGGGGCTGCTGGTGCCGCAGGCCTGGACGCTGGGCGTGGAGATCACGTTCTACCTGATCGCGCCCTTCGTCCTGCGGTCGCCGCGCAGGCTGCTCGCGCTGCTGGCGGCCTCGCTGGCCTTGCGAGCCGCGCTCATCGCCACCGGCATCGGGTTAAGCGATCCCTGGACCTACCGTTTCTTTCCCGCCGAGCTGGCGCTGTTCCTGGCCGGCGCACTGTCGCACCAGGTGCTGCTGCCGCGCTGGCAGGCGCTGACGCGCCGCTGGCGCCGGCTGCCGGAACTGGGCGTCGCCATCCTGGTGGCGTACTGCTGCGCGCACTTCCTCATCGGGCTGAACCACAACCTGCGCGACGCGCTGGCGGTGCTGCTGTTCGCGGCGCTGCTGCCGCTGGCTTTCCTTTTCCAGGCGCGATACCGGCTGGACAAGGCGATCGGCGAGCTGAGCTACCCGATCTATATCTGCCATGCCCTGGTGATCCTGTTCTTCGGCTGGCTGCTCGACGGCGCCAGCGCGCGCCAGCCCGCGCTTTTCGATGCGCTGGTGCTGACCGGCTGCATCGGCTTCGCGGCCCTGCTCAACGCGCTGATCGCCGATCCCGTCGAACGCTTGCGCGTCCGGCTGCGCGCCGACGGTCGGGAGGATCCGTCCGTCACTCCTCTGCCCGCGGCAAGCCAGCCCGCCGCGCCGCGCCAGCGGCGCGTGAACCCTATTCGCCGCGCGCCTTGATATACGCGGCCAGCACCTGCTCGATCTGGCGCTTTTCCTGGGTGCTCAGACGCGCATAGGTGGCATAGGAAACGGTTTCGAACGGCCAGGGCGGCGACACATCTGGCTCGCCCGCGCTGGCGGCGGACTCGACCGGCTCCGGACTGAACATCGGGCCTTCCCCGGCGCTCAGCCACATGGGGCTGACACGCAGCGCGCGGGTCAGCTTGATCAGGGCCTCGCTGGACGGCTGGAGGCGTTGGCCGCTTTCATAGTTGCCGATGGCGCTTTGCGACAGGTTGCTCGCGACCGCCAAGTCCTTTTGTGTCCATCCCTGTAGCATCCTTGCGTTGCGCAGACGATGGCTAAACGTGTCCAATCGATCAACCTGAGCCATTAATTTGAATTTATTTATTTGATTAAAACATCTCAATACTGCTGCCAAACAAACGGATTACACCCCAATTTCCGGGCTAATCCGCAAATCTCGCAACGCCTCCTCTTCCGCCCGTCCGCCGCCAGCCCTGGCGCCTCCCTGACGCTCTCCCTGTCTCCGAAAAATCGCTATCTATCAGTGGCTTGCACAGGCGCTCCGGCAGCCGGCGCGGGGCCTGGCCATGGGCCGGATCCGGCGAGAGTGTAGGAGTTCGGATGCGCCAAAAATAGAAAATAATGTATCGGTAATACTTAATATCGCATCGTTGCAATCGCAGGATAAAACAGCGTTTCAATGGGTTTGGACGAATTTGAGCAATCGCATCTGTTACCGCTAGAAACTACAGAAACTTATCTTCACAAAAAAACACGCCCGTGTTTAAATGAAACACGGGCGTGACTTCCAAGCAGTACCGGGTCATCGGCGGCCAAAGGCGCAGAACGCCAGGCCATGCGCCGCCCGGACCCCGTGCCTGCCAGCCGGCAATCGCAGCCGGAACGCGGACCTTTTCCGCCATCCGTGCAACCACTCGCCCGCATTCCAACAACACCGCCACGCTTGCGACGTCGAGCGGACGGCACAGGGAGAGGGGCATGACACGCAAGGATCGGACTGCACGGGCAAGAAGCCATCGCCACCGGGCCATGGACGACCGACAGACCACCGGCTCCCCGGCCGGATCCCTTGCCTTCCGGGCGGATACCATCCGGTAACGCCCGCGCCCCCTTTCCACGCGGCGACCACGCCGCGCAGTCTCATTGGAAGCATCAATGAACAACACGCTGGATGTCATTTTCCTGGGCAAGGACGACGCCAGGCATGCCAGATTGATCGAGGCGCTGTCCCATCTGGGCTTCAACGTGCGCCGCTGCCACGAACTGGTCGATGTGTACGAGCGCTACTCCCGACGCCCGAGCCCGCTGGTGGTGCTGGAAGCGCCGCTGCCCGACGTGCATAACGCGGCCGTACGGTTGCGCGGCATCGACCGGGGCCTGGGCATCGTCGCCATCGCCGCCTTCCCCGACGCCGAAAGCCGGATACGCACGCTGCTGTGCGGCGCCGACGCCTGCCTGTCGCCCGAGGTCAGCGGACTGGAGCTGGCCGCGGTCTTGCAGGCGCTGGTACGGCGCGCGGCCGGCATGGACGCCGAGCCGGGCGAGATTCCGGCCAACGGAGAGCCGCCCAGCGACGCATGGCGGCTGGCCAACAAGGGCTGGACCCTGATCAGCCCGGGCGGACGCACCATGGGCCTGACCACCGGGGAGCGTGACTTCCTGTCGCGCCTGGTGCATGCGCCGGATCGCAAGGTCAGCCGCGATGCCTTCTATGCCGACGGCTCGGACGACGCCGACGGCGGCGTCACGCGCCGCCGCTTCGTCGACGTCATGATCAGCCGCCTGCGCCGCAAGGCCACGGCCAACCACATGACCCTGCCCATCCGCGCGGTGCACGGCTGGGGCTATATGTTCGCGGCCGACATCAAGCTGGACCTGGACGAGCGCGCGCAGGCCGACGATGGCGCCGAAGAATGGCGACGCGATACGGCGGTCGCGAACGCGCCGTCATACTGAATACAATCTGGGAGGGGAATCTGCGCAAACCCGGGATGGGTCCGCGTCCGGAAGCGAGAGGCAGGAAGCAGGCGAAAAAAACGCGGCGCTGCCCCGAAGGTAAGACGCCGCGCTAAAACAACACGTGAACAGGAGCCATCAGCCGGCACTGATGCCTTCTACCTGGATCACGCGATTCCAACATTCGTGCCTCACTACTCACGCTCGGAGTGAACCGTGAGTCAGTGCGGGGTCTCTAGTCCCCGCCCCGACCGCTGCGTGCAATGCACGGGAAATCGTCCGCCTTGCTGCTGGCGGGCTTTTCGCCCGTATCAGCGGCGTTCCTTTCGGATCGCAGCGTGATGTAGGAAGTTTAGGACCAGGCTCGGATTTATCGTAATTCTTTGTTGATAGCCTTCCATACATAATAGGTATAGCGGCAGACCTAACGCATCGTCCTAAAATGGGCGGCATCGACAATCCCCGGTCCCACGCCCTTGTCTCCCCCCCCGCTCCTGCGGCGGCTGCGCAAGCTGACGTCGCTGTTCCCGTCCAACTGGTGCCTGGCCTTCCTCGTCGCGCTGGATGGCTACGCGTTCATGCATCCGGTGCTGCGCGAAGTGCAGGCGCGCGAATACTCGTTCTGGCTGGCGCTGAACAACTGGCAAGAGATCATGCAAGTGGTCGGGCTGCTGGAGATCCCGCGGCTGGTGCTGGGCGTGGGCCTGCAGGTGATCGCGCTGGGGCTGATCCTGAAGGCCCGCATCGCCTGGGCCTTCTCGCTGGTGCTGCTGATCGGCGTGGGCACCTTCGCTATCCTCGGCGACGGCGGACACGCCGGCCTGGGCATCTATACGCTGGTGCTGATCCTGGCGCTGATGACCTACTGGCGCCGCTTCGACCGGGCCAGCGTCACGGCGGGCTCGCTGTTCGCCCTGGTCAGCGTGCTGTCGCTGCTGATCTACGCGGTGTTCGGCACGCTCTACCTGGGCGATGAATTCAATCCGCCCGTCCACGACGCCGGCACCGCGCTGTACTTTTCCATCGTGTCCATGTCGACGGTGGGCTATGGCGACATCACGCCGCACTCGGGCGCGGCCAGGCTGTTCACCGCGTCGATTATCATCCTCGGCATCACGGTGTTCGCCACCTCCGTCAGCGCCATCGCCGGCCCGGTGATCGGCGGCAACCTGAAACGCCTGGTCAAGGGCCGATTCTCCACCGCCATGAGAAAGAACCACATCATCATCGCGGGCGCGACGCCGCTGGCGCTCAGCGTCTACGACGGACTGCGCAGGCGCGGCGACGAAGTCACCGTCATCGTGCCCGCCGGCGTGCCGCAGGAATACCCGGCAACGGCCGACCTCATCGAAGGCGACCCGTCCAGCGTCGAGGTGCTGCGCGCCGCCGGCGTGACCCGCGCCCGCTACGTGCTGGCGCTGCGCGACGACGATGCGGAAAACGCCTTCATCGTGCTGGCCACCCAGGAAGCCACCGCCGGCCAGGGCGCCAAGACGGTCGCGCTGGTCAACACCAGCAAGCACCTGGAAAAAATCCGGCGCGTGCGGCCGGACATGGTGTTCTCGGTGCAGCTGCTGGGCGCGGAGCTGCTGGCCCGCGCCATCAACGGCGAACCGTTGGACAGCCAGGCCATCACCGATCTGTTCTTCGCCAAGGCCGGCCCGGCCGCCGCCGAACCGGCCTGACGCCAGGCCGCCCCGCTCACTCGCAGCGGTACACGTTGCCCGTCAAGGTCACGTTGGTCTGCTCCGAATGATCCTTGTGGCCGGTTTGTCCGGCCCGCTGCGTCAGCAGATACACGACGTTGCCGCCCATCGCCGCCGCGCGATTCTTCAGGTCATTGCGGGCGCCCGTCTCCAGGTCGGCATTGGACGTGATCGCGCCCCTCAGGAAATCGCCCTGGCTGCCGGTCACGTCGCCGAGGAACGCGCAGCCCTTGCCGGGCTCGTTGTGCGTGATGCGCACGTTGCTCGCGGCCCCGGGGGCCAGCTGCGTGGGCGCGCAGGCCGCGAGGGCGCAGGCGGAAAGCAACAGGATCAGCGACCGGACATGGCGGCGGCACTGCGGACTTTGCATGATGATCATCCATCGTAGGGGCGTGTGAAACCGCCGCGCCATGCTTCATGCATGCGCGGACGGCGTTGGGGAACAGGGGAATCAGTCGAGGCGGAAATCGAAGCCGGGATCCGCCACGGCCATGCCGGCGGCCTCGTCCGGCACGTACTCCAGCAGATCGCCGGGCTGGCACTGCAGCACTTCGCAGATGCGGGCCAGCGTATCGAAGCGGATGCCCTTGACCTTGCCCGATTTGAGCAGGGAGAGGTTGGGTTCGGTGATGCCGATCTCCTGCGCGAGCTGGCGCGCCTTCATCTTGCGCTGCGCCAGCACCACGTCGAGCCTGACCACGATCGCCATCAGATGAACCCCCGGTTCTCTTCGGCCACGTGCGCCGCTTCTTCCATGGCCCAGGCCAGCGCGAACAGCAGGCCACCGAGCAGGCCCAGCAGAATGTCTTCCAGCTGGATGTGGATGAGCATGTGGGGCTCGCCGGGCGCGCTCCAGGTGAACAACAGCACCAGCAGCATCTTCACCAGCGGCGAGCACAACGCGAACAGCGTGATGAGCAACGCGATGCCGCGCAGGCGACGGGCCGTGGCCGAGGTCAGCACCTCGCCGCGCGCGAAGTCGCCAAACATCGCATGGGCATGCGCGATGCCGCGCAGCACCAGCGCCAGCTGCAGTCCCAGCAAGGAGAAGCCCGCCACCCGATAGCCCGGCCCGAGCTGCAACGCGGGCGCGCGGGACGGATCGGTGATGCCCAGCAGCGCGTGCAGGCTGCGGGTCAGCGCCGCATCCGAACTCAGGAACCAGATGGCCACGGCCAGGACGACGAACAGGACGGCCGTGGCCGCGAGCAGCCAGCGCATGCAGCGCGAGAGGCGGCGGATGCGCGCCATGCGACGAGCGCCATCGCTGATGGCCGCGGCCGACGGCTGCGTGGGGAAATGAAGCATCACGGAAAGTCCTGGCGAGCGTTGCGGAGCACTATCAATTGCTGTAGTGTAGCAAATAATTATCGTAAAACAATAATTTTTTAACCCAGAAAAGCAAGCCTTATGCGATTCCTGAAACCCATCGCCGGTCTCGCGGCGCTGGGCCTGGCGCTGCTGCTGCTCGTTCCCGCCGGCACCTCGGCTTCCGACGACGCAAGCTGCGCGCGGGCCGGCGATGGCGGCCTGCGCCTGCGGGTTCAATGGTCCCTGAGCAACCGCTATTCGCCGCTTGGCCTGCCCCGCTTGACGCTGGAACGCGGGCCCGCGCGACCCGCAGCGCCCTGCGTCTGCCTGCGCGACGCCGGCTAATCCGGCACGACCGGCTGCGATTGCCCCGCGTACCAGGCCACGAAATCGGCCGAACGCAAAGGCCGGGAAAACAGATAGCCCTGGATGAAGGCTACTCCGCGCTCGGTCAGGTAGTCGAACTGGAAACGCTGTTCCACGCCTTCGGCCACCACCGACAGGCCCAGCCGGTGCGCCAGCATGATGATCACGTCCAGCACCGGCGCCTCTTCGCCATCCGGCTGGATGGCATGCACGAAGCCCTTGTCGATCTTCAGGTAGTCCACCGGAAACTTCTGCAGATAGGACAGCGAGCAATGGCCGGTGCCGAAATCGTCGATGGCCACGCGCACGCCCTCGGCGCGCAGCGTGTCGATGTTGCGGCGGGCGCGGCCGCTGTCCTCGATCAGGCTGCGCTCGGTGATTTCCAGCACCAGCAGCGGCTGGCGCGCGGCCGTCGCGGCGACGAAGGCGCGCACGTCCGGCACCAGATCCTCGCTGGACAGATGCTCGGGCGCGACGTTCACGCCCACATGAAAGCCCGGCGGTGTGTCCCATCCGCGCATGTCGCGCTCGATCAGGCCCAGCAGATGCTGGGTCAACTCGATGATCACGCCTTCCTGCTCGGCCGCCGCGATGAAGATGTCGGGCCGGACCAGCCCCGTGCCCGGACGCATCCAGCGCATCAGCGCCTCCACCCCCTCGAAGCGGCCCGTGACCTGGCTGTACACCGGCTGGTATTCCACATGGAACTCGCCCGCCGCCATCGCGCGGCGCAACTGTTCCCGGTAGGACTGGCGGCTGCGCTGCAAGCGATACGCCGCCCAGGCCAGCAGCGCGCCCGCCAGCAGCGACAAGGGCACGTAGGTCAGCAGCAGCTTCTGCCACTCCAGTCCCAGCGCCTGCGGCGGCACCACCACGCTGATGCGCAGTTTCGCGCCGTTCATGCTGTCGGTCGTCTCCTGGTACACGGGCTCGACGTTCCCCGCCCAGTCAGTCCAGGACGCGCTGCGTATCGGCGCCCCTTCCCCCAGCGTCAGCTCGATCTGGAAACTGCCCAGGGTCGCGACCGAATTGATGATGTCCTGCAGGTTGCGCGCATCGACCACCACCGCGCCGCTGCGGCCATCCCGGCCCGGCACGCCCAGCAGGATGGCGGGCCGGTCGGGCGCCAGCGGTGTGCCCTGCGCGGTATACAGCCAGCCGGCGGGCGTCATGCTGCGCGGCCAGCGGTGGAATTCGGTGATGCTGTAGTCCGTCGCGCCGACCGCCGACGAACAGTAGATGCGGTCGTCCTGCGCCAGGATCAGCGCGCGAACGTATGGATTCAACGTGGCCCAGCGCTGCATGGTGGGCAGGGCCTCGTCGCAGTCCTTGGCCGTCAGGTCCACCAGGCGCACCAGCAGCTCGCGCGCCTGGGTCAGGATGGTGCCGGTCTGCACCCGCACCACGCCGGCCGCGGTCGACGCTTCCTTGCGCACCTCGCCGACTGCGTGAAACCAGCTCCAGCCCACACAGAGCAGGACAGGCAGCACCAAGGCCAGCGCAACGGGCAGGAAGCGCCACGATGACACGCGGGCAGTCATTCCCGATGTAGGCAAGCCGCCCCCTCTTGTGGATAAGGATGAAAGAATCGTAGCGTCCGGCGACAGCATACGACACCATGCTCAAGACGGTGTCAAACCAGGCGCGTATTCCCCTGCCGACCGCCGATCCGCGCCGGCGCGCCGGCCTGGCCGCCGCCCGCCTCCAGCAGTTCGCCGATCAGCGCCGCGTGGGCGCGCCTGCGGGCGCCCATGTCGATGCGCTCCTGGGGCCCGAGCAGGATGCAGGCCACCATGGTGTGCACGATGGGCGACAACAGCAGCCAGGGATGCTCCCGCGCCACGCCGCCCGCGCACAGCCCGCGCGCGCGCGCCCGCTCCAGCAGGCGCGCCAGGCAGGCCTGCTGGGCGTCGGTGGTTTCGCGCCGCCAGCGCGCGGCCAGCTGCGGCACGCGGGCGCTTTCGGCCAGCAACAGCCGCATGGCGCTGATCATGGCCGGATTGGCCAGGCTTACATAGAGCTGGTCGACGATGCGTTCAGCCAGATCGCGCGTGGACGAGGCGCCGTCCACCACCGTCTCCACGTCCAGCGGCGCCGGGCTCAGGTGACGCGCGATCAGCGCCTCGAACACCGCTTCCTTGCTGGAGAAATGCGCGTACAGCCCGCCCTTGGACAGGCCCGCGCGCAGCGCGATGTCGTCCATCCTCGCGCCCGCGTATCCCGAAGCCGAAAACTCCTGCAGCGCCGCGTCAAGTATCTGCGCGACCCGCAAAGCCGGCGCAAGCCGGCGCCGCTGAGTCCCCATGGCCCCACTCCTGAACAGAACGGGTCCATTAAAAACCGACTGGCCGGTCGCTAACTTGACTTTGATCAAGGATTGATCAAGGCCGCCTGGGCACAATGACAGCAAGATCCTGCCGGCGGCGCACGCCCGCCAGACGTCCTGGAGCATGCATGCCGACCTCATCCGATTCCGCATGTGCAAGCAACGCGAACACGCTGGACACGGCCGCGCGCGCCGCGATGGCCCGCTGGACCGGCGGCCTGTCGCCGGCGGCCGGCCTGCTGGCCTGGACGGACTGGGCCGCGCACCTGGCCTGCGCCCCGGGCAAGCAGGCGGAACTGGCCAGCCTGGCATTCGGCCAGGCCGCGCAACTGGGCCGCCATCTGCTGCCCGCCACGGCGACCTCGACGCCGGACACCCCCGCCACCCGCGACCGCCGCCATGCCGATGAAGGCTGGCGCCAATGGCCCTACAACCTGTGGAGCGAGGGCTTCCTGGCGGCCCGGCAGTGGTGGGAACAGGCCACGCAGGGCGTGCCCGGCGTGGAACCCCATCACGCGCAGCTGGCGGCCTTTGCGGCGCGCCAGTGGCTGGACCTGCTGTCGCCGGGCAACCAGATCGCCGGCAACCCCGAAGTGATGCGCCAGACCTGGCAGGAAGGCGGCGCCAACCTGCTGCGCGGCGCCGCCCACGCCTGGGAGGACGCGACGCGCGCGCTGGCCAACCAGCCGCCCGCGGGCGCCGGCGCCTACATCCCCGGCAAGCAGGTCGCCGTCACGCCCGGCAAGGTGGTGTGGCGCAACCGGCTGATGGAGCTGCTGCAGTACAGCCCCGCCACCACGACCGTGCGCCCCGAGCCCGTGCTGATCGTGCCGGCCTGGATCATGAAGTACTACATCCTGGACCTGTCCCCGCACAACTCGCTGATCGCCTACCTGGTAAGCCAGGGTCATACGGTGTTTTGCATTTCCTGGAAGAACCCCGACGCGCAGGACCGCGAGCTGGGCATGGACGACTATCTCGCGCTCGGCATCCGCGAGGCGCTGGACGCCATCGCTGCCATCGTGCCCGGCGCGCGCGTGCACGCGGCCGGCTACTGCCTGGGCGGCACGCTGCTGGCCATCGCCGCCAGCGCCATGGCGCGCGACGGCGACGCGCGCCTGGCCAGCCTGAGCCTGCTGGCCGCGCAGACCGACTTCAGCGAGCCGGGCGAGCTGGCGTTGTTCATCGACGAAAGCCAGGTCAGCCTGCTGGAGGCGCAGATGGCGCGCACCGGCTACCTGACCTCGCGGCAGATGGCCGGCGCCTTCCAGATGCTGCGGTCCTATGACCTGCTGTGGTCGCGCATGGTCAACGAATACCTGCTGGGCCGGCGCGCGCCCATGTCGGACCTGATGGCCTGGAATGCCGACGCCACCCGCATGCCCGCGCGCATGCACGGCCAATACCTGCGCCAGCTGTTCCTGCACAACGACCTGGCGACCAACCGGTACCTGGTCGACGGCCGCCCGGTAATGCTGCGCGACCTGCGGCTGCCGCTGTTCTGCGTGGGCACCGAGAACGACCACGTGGCGCCGTGGCGCTCCGTGTTCAAGCTGCACGACCTGACGCAGGCGCCGCTGGACTTCGTGCTGACCAGCGGCGGCCACAACGCCGGCATCGTCAGCGAACCCGGCCACCCGCGCCGCCGCTACCGCAGCCTGGCGCGCCCCGTCGGCGGCGCCACGCTGACGCCGGACGAGTGGCTGCAGGCCGCGCCCGCGCACGAAGGCTCATGGTGGCCGGCATGGACGGGCTGGCTTGCCGGCCTTTCCGGCAAGCCCCGCAAGCCGCCCGCCCTGGGCGCGCCGCGCCGCGGCTATCCCGTGCTGGCGGACGCGCCCGGCGCCTATGTCTTGGAGAAAGAGGAATGACCCCAGTCCTGCCCGCCCGTCCGGCATCGGCGCGCGTGCTGCGCGCGCTAGGCGCGGCGCTGCTGCCGCTGCTGGCGGGCGGCTGCCTGTCCATGGCGCCCGATTACCAGCGCCCCGCCGCGCCGGTGCCCACGGCCTACGAGCAGGCGCCCACGGCGGGCGCCGAGGCGCCGGCGGCGGCGACCGTCGGCTGGCGCGACTACTACACCGACCCGATCCTGCAGGACCTGATCGACGGCGCGTTGCGCAACAACCGCGACCTGCGCACGGCGCTGCTGCGCGTCGAGGAAGCGCGCGCGCTCTACGGCATCCAGCGCGCCGACCAGTTCCCCACGATAGGCGTGCAGGCCGACGGGTCGCGCGCCCGCGTGCCGGGCGACCTGAACCTGACGCGCCAGCCGCAGATCAGCAGCCAGTACCAGGTCGGCGTCGGCATGGCGAGCTGGGAACTGGATTTCTGGGGCCGCGTGCGCAGCCTGAAGGACGCCGCGCTGCAAAACTACCTGGCCTCCGACGCCGCCGCGCGGGCCGCCACGCTCAGCCTGATCACGCAGGTGGCCGACGGCTACCTGACGCTGCGCGAGCTGGACGAGCGCCTGGCGCTGACGCGCGCGACCATCGCCTCGCGCGCCGAATCGCTGCGCATCTTCAAGCGCCGCTTCGAGGTCGGCGCGATCTCGCGGCTGGACCTGACCCAGGTGGAAACGCTGTGGCAACAGGCTACGGCGCTGGGCGCGGACCTGGAGCAGAGCCGCGCGGCGCAGGCCCACGCGCTGGCGCTGCTGGCGGGCGGCCCGCTCACGCTGCCGCCGGCCGGCGCGCGGCTGGACGACGCCGCCGTCATGCGTGATCTGCCGGCGGGACTGCCGTCGGACCTGCTGGCCAACCGCCCCGACATCGTCGCGGCCGGGCACCGGCTAAAAGCCGCCAACGCCAACATCGGCGCCGCCCGCGCCGCCTTCTTCCCGTCCATCACGCTGACCGGCGCCTACGGCACCGCCAGCGCCGAGCTGGACGGCCTGTTCGACAGCGGCAGCCGCGCCTGGAGTTTCGCGCCACGGCTGAGCCTGCCGATCTTCGACGCCGGCCGCCGCGCGGCCGCGCTGGACCTGGCCGAGACGCGCCGCGACCAGGCCGTGGCCGGCTACGAAAAAGCCATCCAGAGCGCCTTCCGCGACGTGTCCGACGCGCTGTCGGCGCGCCGCTGGCTGGCCGAGCAGGTGCAGGTGCTGCGCGCCACCGTCGCCGCGCAGGGCGAGCGCGCCCGGCTGGCCCAGCTGCGCTACGACCACGGCGCCTCGCCCTACCTGGAGGTGCTGGACGCGCAGCGCGACCTGCTGGCCGCGCAGCAGAAGCTGGTGCAGACGCGGCGCGCGCTGCTGTCCAGCCGCGTCGGCCTGTACGCCGCGCTGGGCGGCGG
>NZ_JCBANG010000028.1:0-66331 GCF_059760905.1 Achromobacter sp. 1011811831 | reverse complement strand
CATCCAGGCCCCCTCGGGGGCCAGCCAGCACGAATTCGCAGGCAGAGCGCAGCTCTGCTAGAATTCGTGCTGGCGGGCCCCTCCGCATGGTTCGACGGTGAACCTGGTCAGGTCGGGAACGAAGCAGCCATAGTCGTTTAGGGTCAGTGCCGGAGTCAGGCTCGCCAACCGGTTTTCGCAAAGGGGACGGGGTTATTTTCCACGGGGGATTCCCCGGAAGATGATTCCGTCCCCTTTGCATTTCGCGGGGGTAGGCAACGGCTCTTGCAAAGGCTCTACAATCCAGCCATGACTTATCTGGTACTGGCCCGCAAGTGGCGGCCGCGATCGTTCGATACCCTCGTGGGACAGGATCACGTGGTGCGCGCGCTCACGCACGCGCTGGACACCCAGCGACTGCATCACGCCTGGCTGTTCACCGGCACCCGCGGCGTGGGCAAGACCACGCTGTCGCGCATCCTGGCCAAATCGCTCAACTGCGAAACCGGCATCACCTCCAAGCCCTGCGGCGTCTGTCGCGCCTGCACCGAGATCGATTCCGGCCGTTTCGTCGACTACCTCGAACTGGACGCGGCCTCGAACCGCGGCGTCGAGGAAATGACCCAGCTGCTCGAGCAGGCCGTCTACGCGCCGGGCGCGGGCCGCTTCAAGGTCTACATGATCGACGAAGTCCACATGCTGACCGGGCATGCGTTCAACGCCATGCTCAAGACGCTGGAAGAGCCGCCGCCGCACGTCAAATTCATCCTCGCGACCACCGATCCGCAGAAGATCCCGGTGACCGTGCTGTCGCGCTGCCTGCAGTTCAACCTGAAGCAGATGCCGGCCGACTCCATCGTTGGCCATCTGCAGGCCGTGCTGGGCCAGGAACAGGTCGGCTTCGAGATTCCCGCGCTGCGCCTGATAGGCCAGGCGGCCTCCGGCTCCATGCGCGATGCCCTGTCGCTGACCGACCAGGCCATCGCCTACAGCGCCGGCAACCTGACCGAAGAAGCCGTGCGCGGCATGCTGGGCACGATCGACCAGCGTCATCTGGTGCGGTTACTGGACGCGCTGGCCACGGGCGACGCCAAGGGCGTGCTGGCCGTGGCCGATGAACTGGCCATCCGTGGCCTGTCCTATGCCGGCGCGCTGGCGGACCTGGCGGTGCTGCTCTCGCGCGTGGCGATCGAGCAGCGCGTGACCGGCGTCACGCCGGCGGAAGACCCGCTGGCCGCCGATATCTCGCGGCTGGCGCAGGCCCTGCATCCGGAAGCCGTCCAGCTGTTTTATTCCGTCGCCGTGCACAGCCGCGGCGAGCTGACGCTGGCGCCCGACGAATACGCCGGCTTCATCATGGCCTGCCTGCGCATGCTGGCGCTGAACGGCGAGGCCGGCCCGCAGACCGCGCTGGAAGCGCCGGCCGCGCCGGCGCGCCAGACGGCCGAACCCGCCGTCGCTGTCGCCGCGCCGGTCTCTACGCCGGCGCCTGTGGCTGCGCCGCGCCCGCAAGCGGCACAGGTCGAAGCGCCGGCTGCGCCGGCCCCGGCTCCTGTCGCCGCGCCCGAATCCGTTGCGCCTGCGCAGCCGACGCAGGCCGTCGCGCCGCAAGCGGCCGCGACCCAGGCTGTTGCCCCGCAATCCGGCATGCCTGCCGCGCCAGCCACGGAGGAACCCGCGAGCGTGGCGTCCGTGGTTCAGGTCGCGCCGGCCGAGCCTTCCGCCGCGCCCGAGTCCGCGCCGGAAGGCGTGCCGCCTTGGGAAGAGTTGCCCGATGCCGCGCCTGCCGCCGTACAAGCCAGGCCCGGCGCCGCCGCGCTGGCCGTGACGCCGGCGGTCTCCGCCGTTACGGCGCCCGCGCCGGCGCAGGATGAACCCGACGGTCCGCCGTCATGGGTCGACGAGGAAATTCCCTACGAAGCCGAAGGCGGCTTCGTGCCGGAAAGCGGCTTCACGTCCGATCCGGATGATGAATTCGAAACGCTGGCCAGCGCGCCCTCGTCGGCCGCGCCGGCCGCCGCCGCGCCGGTCCGCCGCGAAGCGCCGCCCGCGCGCAAGCGCCAGTCCCGCGCCCGCATCGCCGACATGACGCAGGCTTCCTGGCCCGAGCTGGCCGCGCGCCTGCCGGTCACCGGCCTGGCGGCCGAGCTGGCGCGCCAGAGCGAATGGGCAGGCGTGCACGGCGATGCCATCGTGTTGCGCGTGGCCGTGAAGACACTGGCCGAAAGCGAAAGCCGCGTGCGCCTGCAGACCGTGCTGTGCGAACACTTCGGCCAGGGCATCCGGCTGGACGTGGACGTGGGCGCGGTCGGTGACGCCACCGCGCATGCCGTGGCCCAGGCCGAGCGCGCCGCGCGCCAGCAGGCCGCCGAGGACGCGGTCGCCGTCGATCCCTTCGTGCAGGCCCTGGTATCCGATTTCGGCGGCCAGGTGGTGGCCGGTTCGGTTCGCCACGTGGACGCCCCCGCCGCCCGCTAGCGCGGCGGCACATTCCCGATCACACCCCTTAGTTCAAGGAACATCGCCATGATGAAAGGACAACTGGCCGGCCTGATGCGCCAGGCGCAGCAGATGCAGGAAAACATGAAGAAGGCGCAGGACGCGCTGGCCGAGATCCAGGTCGAGGGCGCCTCGGGCGGCGGCCTGGTCAAGGTCACCATGACCTGCCGCCACGACGTCAAGCGCGTCGCCATCGACCCGTCGCTGCTGGGCGACGACAAGGACATGCTGGAAGACCTGGTGGCCGCGGCGTTCAACGACGCGCTGCGCAAGGCCGAGGCGACCTCGCAGGAAAAGATGGCGTCGGTGACCGCCGGCATGCCCATGCCCCCGGGCATGAAGTTCCCCTTCTGATGTCGCGCGCCCGCGCCACGGACAACTGACTAGCCTGGTTGAGGCCGCCGCGTCATGGATCCCCAACTGCCTGAACCCGAACCACTGGTCTCGTTGATCGAGGCCCTGCGGCGCCTGCCCGGCGTGGGCGTGCGTTCGGCCCGGCGCATGGCCTACCACCTGATGCAGCACGATCTGCAGGGTGCGGACATGCTGGGCCGGGCGCTGGCCGGCGCGGTGCAGAACCTGCGTCACTGCGCGCGTTGCAACAGCTTCACCGAAGACGAGATCTGCTCCACCTGCGCCAATCCCAAGCGCGATCCCTCGTTGCTGTGCATCGTCGAGACGCCAGCGGACCAGAACATGATCGAGTCCAGCCACGGCTACCGTGGCCTGTACTACGTGCTGATGGGCCGGGTCGCGCCGCTGGAGGGCATCGGCCCGCGCGAGCTGGATTTCGACCGCGTCATCCATCGCGCCACCGACGGCGTGGTGCAGGAAGTCATCCTGGCCACCAACTTCACCGCCGAGGGCGAGACCACCGCCCACTTCCTGGGCGAGGCCCTGTCCGAGCGCGGGCTGAAGGTCACGCGGCTGGCGCGCGGCGTGCCGGCGGGCAGCGAGCTTGAATACGTGGACGCCGGCACCATCGCCTGGGCACTGATGGAGCGCAAGAGCACCTAGACCTATCGCGTCGCCCAGGCGACGCGGCGCACGGCCGCGGCAATGTACCGTGGCTGGCGTCATCCACCAGAGGAAGACAAACCATGTCGGCTTTGACAGGGCTGAAAGTCCTGGAGTTGGGCACGCTCATCGCGGGTCCATTCGCGGCGCGCATCTTCGGTGAATTCGGCGCCGACGTCATCAAGGTGGAAACTCCGCACGGCCCGGACGGCTCGGGGGGCGGCGATCCCATACGCAGCTGGCGTCATCTGCACCAGGGCAACTCGCTGTGGTGGTCGGTGCAGGCGCGCAACAAGCGCTCCATCGCGCTCAACCTCAAGGATCCGCGCGCCCGCGACATCGCGCGCCAGCTGGCGCTGGAGGCCGACGTGGTGGTCGAGAACTACCGCCCCGGCGTGCTGGAGAAGTGGGGCCTGGGCTACGAGCAGCTGCGCGCGCTGAATCCCGCGACCATCATGGTGCGCCTGTCCGGCTACGGGCAGACCGGGCCGATGAAGGACCAGCCGGGTTTCGGCGCCATCGGCGAATCCATGGGCGGCCTGCGCTACGTGTCGGGCCATCCGGACCGTCCGCCCTTGCGGGTCGGCATTTCCATAGGCGATTCGATCGCCGCGCTGCATGGCGTGATCGGCGCGATGATGGCGCTGCGCCACCGCGACGCCACCGGCGGCCGCTGGAACGGCCAGGCCGGCGAGGCCTGCCGGGCGGGGCAGGGCCAGATGGTGGACGTGGCGCTGTACGAGGCCGTGTTCAACATGATGGAGAGCCTGGTGCCCGAGTACGACGTGGCCGGCGTGGTGCGCGAGCGCACCGGCGGCGCGCTGCCGGGCATCGTGCCCTCCAACACCTACACCACCCGCGACGGCCAGAACGTGGTCATCGCCGGCAACGGCGACGCCATCTTCCGCCGCCTGATGCAGGCCATCGGCCGCGAGGACCTGGCCGCCGATCCCGACCTGGCGCGCAACGACGGCCGCGCCCGCCGCGTCGAGGAGATCGACGGCGCCATCCAGCAATGGTGCGGCGGACGCGACATCGACGAGGCGCTGGGCACGCTCAAACGGGCCGACGTGCCCGTGGGCAAGATCTACAGCGTGGCCGACATGTTCGCCGATCCGCAGTTCCTGGCGCGCGGCATGATCGAGCAGCACTGCTTCGCCGACGGCTCGCCGGTGAAGCTGCCGGCGGTGGTGCCGAAGCTGTCCGAAACCCCTGGCGGCACGCGCTGGATCGGGCCGGAATTAGGGGAACATACCGAGGAAGTCCTGAAATCGCTGGGGTATGATTCAGCGGCTATCGACGAGCTGGCGAAGACCGGCGCCATCGGTAGGCCCGAGAACCAGGAGACAAGCAATGACAGTCACTCGTCGTGATCTGCTCAAGATGGCCGGCGCCGCCGGCGTCATGGGCATGGCCCCCGCCATCGTGCGCGCACAGAAGCTGGAAAAGACCAAGGTTCAGATCGCCGTCGGCGGCAAGCCGCTGATCTACTACCTGCCGCTATCCATCGCCGAAGCGCGGGGCTATTTCAAGGACGAAGGGCTGGACGTGAGCATCGCCGACTTCGCCGGCGGCTCCAAGGCCCTGCAGGCCGTGGTGGGCGGCAGCGCCGACGTGGTGTCGGGCGCCTTCGAGCACACGCTGGCCATGCAGTCCAAGGGCCAGTTCTACCGCGCTTTCGCGCTGCAGGGCCGCGCGCCCATGATCGGCGTGGGCGTGTCGAAGAAGGCCATGCCCGGCTACAAGGGCCCGGCGGACCTCAAGGGCAAGAAGATCGGCGTGACAGCGCCGGGCTCGTCCACCAACATGGTGGTCAACTTCTTCCTGGCCAAGCACGGCCTGAAGGCATCCGACGTGTCCATCATCGGCGTGGGCGCCGGCGCGGGCGCGGTGACCGCGCTGCGCAGCGGCCAGATCGACGCCATCTCGAATACCGACCCGGTCGTGTCCATGCTGGAGATGCCGGGCGAGATCCAGATCATCGTCGACACGCGCACGCTCAAGGACACGCAGGCGATCTTCGGCGGCAACATGCCGGCCGGTTGCCTGTACGCGCCGCAGGCCTTCATCGACGCCAATCCCAACACCACCCAGGCATTGGCCAACGCGCTGGTGCGCGCAGACAAGTGGATCCAGAAGGCCGGCCCCGATGAGATCGCCAAGGTCGTGCCCGAAAGCTATCTGCTGGGCGACCCGGCCGTGTACAAGACCGCCATCTCCAAGAGCCTGGAAGGCCTGTCGCCCGACGGGCTGATCCCGGAAGACGGAGCGGCCACCGCGCTCAAGGCGCTGGCCGCCTACCAGGCCGATTTCGACGCCGCCAAGATCGACGCCTCGAAGGTCTGGACCAACGATTTCGCGCGCCGCGCCAACGAGAAGTACCCCAATGGCTGAAGCCGCGCTCGCGCTGGAAAACATCAGCTGCACCTTTGTTTCCCGCGACGACCGCTCGCAACGCTACACCGCGGTCAGCGACACCTCCCTGGCCATCGCGCCAGGGGAGTTCGTGTCCGTGGTCGGCCCCACCGGCTGCGGCAAGTCCACCTTGCTGAACGTTGGCGCCGGCCTGCTGGCGCCGTCGTCCGGGCAAGTCAAGGTCTTCGGCAAGCCGCTGTCAGGCATCAATGCCCGCGCCGGCTACATGTTCCAGGGCGAGGCGCTGCTGCCGTGGCGCAGCGCGCTGGACAACGTGATGGCCGGCCTGGATTTCGCCGGCGTGCCGCGCCAGGAAGGCGAGGCGCGCGGTCGCGAATGGATGCGCCGCGTCGGCCTGGGCGGTTTCGAGGACCGCTACCCGCACCAGATGTCCGGCGGCATGCGCAAGCGCGTGATGCTGGCGCAGACGCTGATCCGCGATCCCGACATCATCCTGATGGACGAGCCGTTCTCGGCGCTGGACATCCAGACGCGCCAGCTGATGGAAAACGAGGTGCTGGACCTGTGGATGGCCAAGCGCAAGGCCGTGCTCTTCATCACCCATGACCTGGACGAGGCCATCGCCATGAGCGACCGCGTGGTGGTGCTGTCGGCCGGGCCCGGCACGCATCCGATCGGCGAGTTCGTCATCGACCTGCCGCGTCCGCGCGACGTGGCCGAGGTGCGCACGCATCCGCGTTTCGTCGAACTGCACGCCGCGATCTGGGGCGTGTTGCGCGAAGAGGTCCTGAAAGGCTATGCCCAGCAAAGGAAATGACCCCCCTCGAAGCGCGCCTGCGGCGCCTCCCCCCAGGGGGCGCCGCGGGCGGCCCGGCAAAGCCGGCTCCGCTTTGACGGCAGCCTGGCTTTGATGGCGGCCGTTACTCTGGTTGTGAGGCGTGTCTGTGGCAAAAGGGGGCGCAATTGCAGAACGGAAGATTGACATGTCGAAGTCTCTGATCAAACCGGGTTCGGCCAGCCTGCGCTTCTGGCAGTTGCTGCTGCTGGTCGTGATCCTGGGCATCTGGCACCTGGCCTCGCGCGATCCCAAGGTGGCGTTCTTCTTCGGCGAGCCGCTGAAAGTGTGGGGCCGCATCTGGGCCTGGTTCGTCAGCAACGCCGACATCTACACGCACCTGTGGGTGACGCTGACCGAGACCGTGCTGGCGTTCTTCATCGGCACGGCGGCCGGACTGGGGGCGGGGCTGTGGCTGGGGTTGTCGCCGCTGGCCAGCGCGATCCTGGATCCGTACATCAAGGCGGCCAACTCGATGCCGCGCGTGATCCTGGCGCCCATCTTCGGCATGTGGTTCGGCCTGGGCATCTGGTCCAAGGTGGCGCTGGCCGTGACCCTGGTGTTCTTCATCGTGTTCTTCAATGTCTACCAGGGCGTGCGCGAGGTCAGCCCGACACTGCTGGACAACGCGCGCATGCTGGGTGCGCGCCGCCGCCAGTTGCTGCGCCACGTGTACCTGCCGTCCGCCACCAGCTGGGTGTTCTCCAGCCTGCACACCTCCGTCGGCCTGGCCTTCGTGGGCGCGGTGGTGGGCGAGTACCTGGGTTCGGCCAGCGGCGTGGGCTACCTGATCCTGCAGGCCGAAGGCACTTTCGACGTGAACACCGTGTTCGCGGGCATCGTGGTGCTGACGGCGTTCGCGCTGGCGCTGGACTACATCGTCGGCCTGGGCGAGAAGCGCCTGATGAAGTGGCAGCCCAAATCGGGCGAAACCGAAAAGATCTGAACGGAGCCAGACCATGGCGCGCATACCCTACGCAGACCTGTCCCATCCCGAGACCCAACCGCTGGTCGAGCGCATCGTGGCCGAGCGCGGCAGCGTGCTGCATCTGTACCAGATGCTGCTGCACAGCCCGGCGGTGGCCGGCGGCTGGCTCAACTACCTGACCTCGATCCGCCAGCTCAGCACCTTGCCGGGCGACCTGCGCGAGCTGGTCATCATGCGCGTGGCGGTGCTGAACGGCGCGCCCTACGAAGCCGACCAGCATGCGCCGATCGCGCTGAAGGAAGGCGTGACGCAGGCGCAGCTGGACGCGCTGGACGGCTGGCAGGACTCGACGCTGTTCGACGCGCGCGAGCGCGCCGTGCTGGCCTATACCGACGCCATGACGCGCCAGGTGCAGGTGCCCGACGCCGTGTTCCAGGCCGCGCGCCAGGCCATGGGCAGCGACAAGCTGCTGGTCGAGCTGACGGCCACGGTGGCTGCCTACAACATGGTGTCGCGCTTCCTGGAGGCCATGCAGGTCCATACGCACGATCACCGCTGATAGCGGGCGCGGCCGCGGGCAGGACGAAAAAAAGGCCGGGCCTGGCGCCCGGCCTTTCCCTTGCGCGCGGGCGCCTAGCCGCGCTGCGCTTCGATCAGCGCGTCCAGCTTGACCGCGTCCGCGACGAACAGCCGGATGCCTTCGGACAGTTTTTCCGTGGCCATGGCGTCCTCGTTGAGCAGGCCGCGGAAGCTGATCTCGTCCGAGGCGATGCGGGCGATGCCGTTGGCGCCATCGCCGGCGCGCAGCTGCGCCGGTGCGTCGCCTTCGGTGGCCGCCAGCTTGTTCAGCAGCTCGGGGCTGATGGTGAGCAGGTCGCAGCCCGACAGCGCCAGGATCTGGCCCACATTGCGGAAGCTGGCGCCCATGATCTCGGTGGCGATGCCGAACTGCTTGTAGTAGCGGTAGATGCGGGTCACCGACAGCACGCCGGGATCGTTCGGGCCGGCGTTGGCGGCCTCGTCCCAGCCGGCGCCGGCGGCCTTTTTGTGCCAGTCGTAGATGCGGCCCACGAAGGGCGAGATCAACTGCACGCCGGCGTCGGCGCAGGCGACCGCCTGCGGCAGCGAGAACAGCAGCGTCAGGTTGCAGTGGATGCCTTCGGCCTGCAGCGCGCGGGCCGCCTGGATGCCTTCCCAGGTGGAGGCGATCTTGATCAGCACGCGCTCGCGCGCGATGCCGGCCGCTTCATACAGCGCGATCAGGCTGCGCGCGCGCTCGACGGTGGCGCGGGTGTCGAAGGACAGGCGCGCGTCGACCTCGGTCGACACGCGGCCCGGCACGATGTTCAGGATGGCCTGGCCGAAGGCCACCAGCAGCCGGTCCATCAGCTCGGCGGTCGAGGCGCCGCGATGGTCGCGCGCGGTTCGTTCCAGCAGGGGGCGATAGGCGTCCTGCTGCACGGCCTTGAGTATCAGGGACGGGTTGGTGGTGGCGTCGGTGGGGCGCAAGGCCTTCATGGCTTCGAAGTCCCCGGTGTCGGCGACCACGGTGGTGTGAAGGCGCAATGCGTCGAGTTGGCTGGACATGGGCGGTGCGGCTCGCTGCTAGGGGATTGCGGCCGCCGGCTGCCCTTGCCGGGCGCGGCGACCTGGAACAGACCCTAGCGTATCACCGTCGTGATGGTCCGGGCTGGCGCGCGGCAGGGCGGCGATTGGCCGCCGGCGGGTCGGAATCACCCGTTTCGGCCTTATTTGGCGCGGTTTCCCGGGGATTAGGGCCGCTCAAGGTATAATCCGAAGGTTTAATTATAGATTCTGAAACCGGGGTTTACTGTGCTGCCGCAACTCTTTCCCGAGGGGCTCAACCGCTTCCCTCCTGCAATTCTGGCTCTGGCGGACGGTACCATTTTTCGAGGCGTATCGATCGGTGCGCCTGGCCATACGGTCGCCGAGGTGGTGTTCAACACCGCCATGACCGGGTACCAGGAAATTCTCACCGATCCCAGCTATAGCGGCCAGATCGTCACGCTGACCTATCCGCATATCGGCAACACCGGCGTCAACGCCGAGGACGTCGAGGCGAACCGCGTCTACGCCTCCGGCCTGGTGGTCCGCGACTGTCCGGCCCGCGTGTCGAACTTCCGTTCCACGCAATCGCTGCCCGAGTACCTTGCCGAGCAGGGCATCGTCGCCATTTCCGGCATCGACACCCGCAAGCTTACGCGCATCCTGCGCGAGAAGGGCGCCCAGGGCGCCTGCATCTTCGTCGGCGCCGACGCCGAGCGCGCCGTCGAGCTGGCGCGCGGCTTCCCCGGCATGGCCGGCCAGGACCTGGCCCGCGTCGTGTCCATCAAGGACCGCGCCGACTGGACCCAGGGCACCTGGGAACTGGGCGAAGGCTACACCGCGCCCGACCAGTCGCGCTTCCACGTCGTGGCCTACGACTTCGGCGTCAAGAGCAACATCCTGCGCCTGCTGGCCGATCGCGGCTGCCGCATCACGCTGGTGCCGGCCCAGACCACGGCCGACGAAGTCCTCAAGCTCAATCCCGACGGCGTGTTCCTGTCCAACGGCCCTGGCGACCCCGAGCCCTGCGACTACGCCATCGAGGCCACCCGCAAGTTCCTGGACCAGAAGCTGCCGGTGTTCGGCATCTGCCTGGGTCACCAGATCATGGGCCTGGCGGTGGGCGGCAAGACCGTCAAGATGAAGACCGGCCACCACGGCGCCAACCATCCGGTGCAGGACCTGGCGTCCAAGCGCGTGTTCATCACCAGCCAGAACCACGGTTTCGCGGTGGACGCGGCCAGCCTGCCCGCCAATGCGCGCACCACGCACGTCTCGCTGTTCGACGGCACGCTGCAGGGCTTCGAGCTCACCGACCGTCCGGCCTTCTGCTTCCAGGGCCACCCCGAGGCCAGCCCCGGCCCGCACGACATCGTCGTGCTGTTCGACAAGTTCATCAGCCTGATGGCCGGCCAAAAGTAAAGATCGCATCATGCCCAAGCGTACAGACATAAAAAGCATCCTCATCATCGGCGCCGGCCCCATCATCATCGGGCAGGCCTGCGAGTTCGACTATTCGGGCGCCCAGGCGTGCAAGGCGCTCAAGGCCGAGGGCTACCGCACCATCCTGGTGAACAGCAACCCGGCCACCATCATGACGGACCCGGAAACGGCCGACGTCACCTACATCGAGCCCATCACCTGGCAAGCGGTCGAGAAGATCATCGAGCGCGAGAAGCCCGATGCGCTGCTGCCCACCATGGGCGGCCAGACCGCGCTGAACTGCGCGCTGGACCTGGCCCACCACGGCGTGCTGAAGAAGCACAACGTCGAGCTGATCGGCGCCAACGAGCACGCCATCGAGAAGGCCGAGGACCGCCAGAAGTTCAAGCAGGCCATGACCGACATCGGCCTGGAATCGGCCAAGTCGGGCGTCGCCCACAGCATGGACGAGGCCTGGGAAGTGCAGCGCCGCATCGCCGCGGACGTCGGCACCTCGGGCTTCCCCGCCGTGATCCGCCCCAGCTTCACCATGGGCGGCTCGGGCGGCGGCATCGCCTATAACGCCGAGGAATTCGAAACCATCTGCCGCCGCGGCCTGGAAGCCTCGCCCACCAGCGAGCTGCTGATCGAGGAATCGCTGCTGGGCTGGAAGGAATTCGAGATGGAAGTGGTCCGCGACAAGGCGGACAACTGCATCATCGTCTGCTCCATCGAGAACCTGGATCCGATGGGCGTGCACACCGGCGACTCCATCACGGTGGCGCCGGCGCAGACGCTGACGGACAAGGAATACCAGATCATGCGCAACGCGTCGATCGCCGTGCTGCGCGAGATCGGCGTGGACACGGGCGGCTCGAACGTGCAGTTCGCGGTCAACCCGAAGAACGGCCGCATGATCGTCATCGAGATGAACCCGCGCGTGTCGCGTTCGTCGGCGCTGGCCTCCAAGGCCACCGGCTTCCCCATCGCCAAGGTCGCCGCGCGCCTGGCCGTGGGCTACACGCTCGATGAGCTGAAGAACGAAATCACCGGCGGCGCCACGCCCGCCTCGTTCGAGCCCTCGATCGACTACGTGGTCACCAAGGTGCCGCGTTTCGCGTTCGAGAAATTCCCCACCGCCGACGCGCGCCTGACCACCCAGATGAAGTCGGTCGGCGAAGTCATGGCCATCGGCCGCACCTTCCAGGAATCGTTCCAGAAGGCGCTGCGCGGGCTGGAAGTCGGCGTGGACGGCCTGAACCAGAAGACCACCGACCGCGAGAAGCTGCAGGTCGAGCTGGGCGAGCCCGGCCCCGAGCGCATCTGGTACGTGGGCGACGCCTTCGCGCAGGGCTTCACGCTGGACGAAGTGCACAACATCACGCACATCGACCCGTGGTTCCTGTCGCAGATCAAGGAAATCGTCGACATCGAGCTGGCGCTCGAACAGAAGACGCTGTCCGACCTGGACTACGCCACCCTGTGGGAACTGAAGCGTCGCGGCTTCTCCGACCGCCGCCTGGCCTTCCTGCTGGATTCGTCCGAGTCCGAGGTGCGCAAGCTGCGTCACCAGCTCAACGTGCGTCCCGTGTACAAGCGCGTGGACACCTGCGCCGCCGAATTCGCCACCCGCACGGCCTATATGTACTCGACCTACGAGGAAGAGTGCGAAGCCGCGCCCACCGACCGCAAGAAGATCGTGGTGCTGGGCGGCGGTCCGAACCGCATCGGCCAGGGCATCGAATTCGACTACTGCTGCGTGCACGCCGCGCTGGCGCTGCGCGACGACGGGTTCGAGACCATCATGGTCAACTGCAACCCGGAAACCGTGTCCACCGACTACGACACCTCCGACCGCCTGTACTTCGAGCCGCTGACGCTGGAAGACGTGCTGGAGATCGTGCACAAGGAAAACCCGGTCGGCATGATCGTCCAGTATGGCGGCCAGACCCCGCTGAAGCTGGCGCGCGCGCTGGAAGCCAACGGCGTGCCCATCATCGGCACCAGCCCCGAGTCCATCGACGTGGCCGAGGATCGCGAGCGCTTCCAGAAGCTGCTGCACAAGCTCGGCCTGCGCCAGCCGCCCAACCGCACGGCCCGCACCGAGAACGAAGCGCTGGCCCACGCCGCCGAGATCGGCTACCCGCTGGTGGTGCGCCCGAGCTACGTGCTGGGCGGCCGCGCGATGGAAATCGTGCACGAGCAGCAAGACCTGGAGCGCTACATGCGCGAAGCGGTCAAGGTCAGCAACGATTCGCCGGTGCTGCTGGACCGCTTCCTGAACAACGCCACCGAAGTCGACGTGGACTGCCTGTCCGATGGTGAAACCGTCTTCATCGGCGGCGTCATGGAACACATCGAGCAGGCCGGCGTGCACTCGGGCGACTCCGCCTGCAGCCTGCCGCCGTACTCGCTGTCGGCCGACGTGATCGCCGAGATCAAGCGCCAGACCGCGATGATGGCCAAGGCCCTGAACGTCAACGGCCTGATGAACGTGCAGTTCGCGATCCAGGGCGGTGACGTCTACGTGCTGGAAGTGAACCCGCGCGCCTCGCGCACGGTGCCCTACGTGTCCAAGGCCACCGGCCTGCAACTGGCCAAGATCGCCGCGCGCGCCATGGCCGGCCGCAAGCTGGCCGACCAGGGCGTCACCAAGGAAGTCGTGCCGCCGTACTTCTCGGTCAAGGAAGCCGTGTTCCCGTTCGTCAAGTTCCCCGGCGTGGACACCATCCTGGGACCGGAAATGAAGTCGACCGGCGAAGTCATGGGCGTGGGCAACAGCTTCGGCGAAGCCTTCGTCAAGTCGCAGCTGGCCGCCGGCGTGCGCCTGCCGGAATCCGGCACGGCGTTCATCAGCGTGAAGAACCAGGACAAGCCCCGCGCCGTGGAAGTGGCGCGCGGCCTGCACGCCCTGGGCTTCAAGCTGGTCGCCACGCGCGGCACGGCCGCCGAGATCGAGGCCGCCGGCATTCCGGTGCAGCTGGTGAACAAGGTCACCGAAGGCCGTCCGCACATCGTCGACATGGTGAAGAACGGCGAGATCTCGCTGGTCATCAACACCGTCGAAGAGCGCCGCAACGCCATCGCCGACTCGCGCACCATCCGCACGCAGTCGCTGGCCGCGCGCGTGACGTTCTTCACGACCATCGCCGGCGCCCGCGCCGCCGTTGAGGGCATGCAGTACCTGCGTCAAGGCCTGGGCCTGCAGGTGTATCCGCTGCAGGAACTTCACGCGTCCCTGGCGGACAAATAAGGCTCTCGGGCGTGCGCGGCACGCCCGAAGTCATTCTGGAGGTGTAGGGATGAAGTGGTTCATTCTTGCGTTATTCATTGTTTGCGCCACGGTCGTGCATTTCCGTGGCCGGGTCAGGCACAGGTTCTCGCGCCAGGCGCTGGATCATTCCACGTTCACCGCGCCGCTGAACTGCTTCATGTACGCGTTTTCCAGCGTGCCGAACCAGCCGTACCTGGACCTGAAGGACTTTCCCGAGCTGAAGGTGCTGCTGGACCGTTGCGACGAGATTCGCGAAGAGGCCGTGCGCCTGTTCGGTGACGGCCATATCAAGGCGTCCGACAAATACAACGACGCCGGCTTCAATTCGTTCTTCAAGAGCGGCTGGAAGCGCTTCTACCTGAAGTGGTATGACGCCGACCATCCCTCGGCCAGCGCGCTGTGCCCGGTCACGACCGAGCTGCTCAAGGGCATCCCGAACATCAAGGCCGCCATGTTCGCCTCGCTGCCCCCGGGCAGCCGGCTGCCGCGCCACCGCGATCCCTACGCGGGCTCGCTGCGTTTCCACATGGGCCTGATCACGCCCAACAGCCCCGACTGCTACATCAACGTCGACGGCGAGACTTACTACTGGCGCGACGGCGAGGCCGTGGTTTTCGACGAGACCTTCATCCACTACGCCGAGAACAAGACCGATCAGAACCGGATCATCCTGTTCGCCGACGTCGAGCGTCCGATGCGCTTCCGCTGGGCCCAGGCCGTCAACCGCGTGGTGGGCGGCTTCCTGCTGCGCGCGGCGGCCGCGCCCAACCAGGAAGGCGACAAGACCGGCGGCATCAACCGCATCTTCGGCGCCGTGTACGCGGTGCGCCGTGTTGGCAAGGCCCTGAAGAAGCGCAGCCAGCCGCTGTACTACCTGACCAAGTGGCTGCTGGTGGGCGGCATCCTGGCCTGGATCTTCCTGTAGGACGGCCAGCGCGCGGCGTCCGTCCAGGCAGGTTCCGGACGGGTTTGCTGTAGCATGAAGGCGGTGCTTTCCGGTGACGGGGCGCCGCCTTTTTTCTGCCCGCCGTCCGCCGGTCCCCCTACCTTCCGATCTCTCCATCCGTCATGAACCGAGTCTTCATCACTGGCGCCAGCAGCGGCCTGGGCCGCGCGCTGGCGCAGCGCTACGCCGAGGCCGGCGCGACCCTGGGCCTGCTGGGTCGCCGCGAGGCGGCCTTGCGGGAACTGGCCGCCAGCCTGCCCGGACAGCACCGCTGCTATGCGGTGGACGTGCGCGACCGCCAGGCTCTGCATGCGGCCGCCACGGATTTCATCGCCTTCTGCCAGGGGCGGGTGGACGTGGTGATCGCCAGCGCCGGCATCAGCGCGGGCACCTTGACCGAGCATGGCGAGGACTATGACGTGTTCAAGGCCATCGTCGACACCAACCTGCTGGCCACCGTGGCGACCTTCGAGCCTTTCGTCGGCGCCATGCGCGATGCCGGCGGCGGGCGGCTGGTGGGGATTTCCAGCGTGGCCGGCGTGCGCGGGCTGCCTGGGGCGGGCGCCTACAGCGCGTCCAAGTCGGCGGTGACGACCTATTGCGAAAGCCTGAGGCTGGAACTGGCGGGAGACGGGATCCGTGTCGTGACCATCGCGCCGGGCTACATCAAGACCGCGATGACGGCGCACAACCCCTATTCGATGCCATTCCTGATGGAGGCCGGGGATTTCGCCCGGCGCGCCCATGCCGCCATCGAGCGCGGCGTGTCGTACCGGGTGATCCCGTGGCAGATGGGCGTGGCGGCGCGGCTGATGCGCCTGTTGCCCAATGCGGTCTATGACAGGCTGGCGCGCAACGCGCCGCGCAAGCCGCGCAAGGCGGGCTGATTCCGCCCGCCTGGCGTCAGCGCACCACGTCGTTGCGCGTCTCGCCGCTCACGTGGCTGACGTCGCCCCAATCCAGTACCTGCCATTCGCGACCGCTCACGCCGACGCGGTTGATGCTGACGTTCAGCATCGACGCGTCGCGCGGGGCGTTCAGCGGCACGCCGCTGGCGTGGCGCCAGACGATGTCCAGCACGCCGCCGTGCGTGAACAGCATGATGCGCTCGCCGCCGTGGCGTCCGGCAATGTCGTCCACCGTGGAAATCACGCGCGACTGGAACTGGCCCAGCGTCTCGCCGCCGTCCAGCGGGCGCAGCGGATCGCGGCTTTTCCAGGAGGCCGCCGCCGCCGGGGCCAGCGTGTCGATGTGTTCCAGGTCCAGCCCTTCCAGCACGCCGAAGCCGCGTTCGCGGATGCCGGGCTCGGTGCGGATGCGCAGGTCCAGCTGTTCGGCCACGGGCTGGGCGGTATCGCGGGCGCGTTGCAGGTCGCTGCTGTAGAGGGCGTCGAAGCGGGTCTGGACGGCCTCGTCGCGCATGCGCGCGGCCAGTTGCGCGGCCTGCTGCCGGCCGGCCTCGTTCAGCGGAATGTCTTGCCAGCCTTGCAGGCGGCGCTGGCGGTTCCAGTCGGTTTCGCCGTGGCGGATGAACCAGATTTCAGTCATGCGGGGTACGTAGCGGTAAGGGAAGAGGATCCCGGGAGCTTAACGCGACGCGCGGCGTCGCGCTAACCAAGGCCGCTGGTTTGCGCGGCGCCCGACTAGCCCTGCGCCGCGCGCACGCGCCGTTCGGCGCTCTTCATCTGCTCGGACTGGACCTTGGCGATCATGCCCTGGATGTTGACCGCCTGCGTGTTCAGCGCCTGGATCTGGTCCAGCTTCTGCTCGCTGGGCAGATCGGCGTTCTGCGCTTCCTTCAATTGCTGCATCACGCGCGCCAGCTGGGCATAGAGCTGCTTCAGGGTACGCGTGTATTCGTCCTCGGGCTCGGCCGAGGCGGATTCTTGACTTCGGACGACGCTGCCCAGCTTGCCGCCGTTGATGCGCACGCCGGCCGATGGATCGGCCTGGCCGGCCGTGCTGGCGATCTCCTTGGCTTCCTTGTTGGCGCGGATCTTCTGCGCCCACAGGTCCAGCATGCTGCTGTGGGAACTGCCATTGATGGGATCGATGGGCATGGTCGGCTCCGAAAGCGCGCGGCAGCGGAAGGGAAAGAGGACTAGCCGGCCGCCTTGGCCGCCTTGGCCTTGGCAACCAGGACCTTCTGGATCTGGCCCATGATCTGTGTGGCCTGCGAGTTCAGGGACTGCAGCTGTTGCGACTTCTGTTCCGGCGGCATGCTGCTGGCCTCGATCTTGCGGATCTGCTCCATGACCTTGCTCAGCTGGCGCAGCAACTGCTTGATCTGGCGGGTGTAGATGTCGTCGTCTTCCTTGGGCTCGAGGTCCGCGGCCTCTTCGGCCTTCTTGTTCGAGGCGGACAGGCCGCTTTGCTCGCCGTTCAAGCGCAGTTTGCCGTCCGCCGAGATGCTGACCGGATCCGAGCCGTCTGCGCTCTTTTCCTCTCTGTTCGCCCGGATTTTCTGGTTCCAGAGGTCGAACATGGCGTTATTCGAGGTGCTGCCGATAGGGTTGATGGCCATGATAGTCCCGCGTTGTTGGTGATTTTCTGGGGTAGGTCCTGACAAGTACGGCATTCTGGCGCTGAAATTAAGGCCCACCCCCGAAGCGCCTTTGGCGCTTCCCCCTCAAGGGGGCATGCCTACGGACCGGCGGAGCCGGATCCGTGGCATCCCGCTGGGGGAGGGGCGTTACATGCTTGGGGGATGACTTAAATATTGCAGGGGGTTCCCGCGGGCCTTTACACTGGCGCCCGCCCGCCGCTTGCCTCAACGGAGCGGGCGCCGTCCGGGCCCATCGACCCGACAACATCCTGGGGAATCCATGTCCAAATCGTACTTTCCGCGCTGGCGCCTGGCGGACGACGCCGAGCCCGGCGTCATCATCGCGCCCGACGAAAGGCTGTCCTGGCCCAAGAACGTGGCCATGGGCGCGCAGCACGTGGTCGCCATGTTCGGCTCCACGGTGCTGGCGCCGCTGCTGATGGGGTTCGATCCGAACGTCGCCATCCTGATGTCGGGCATTGGCACGCTGATCTTCTTCCTGTTCGTGGGCGGCCGGGTGCCGAGCTACCTGGGATCCAGCTTCGCCTTCATCGGCGGCGTCATAGCCGTCACCGGCTATGCGGGCGGCGGCGCCAACGCCAATATCGGCGTGGCGCTGGGCGCCATCATCGCCTGCGGCCTGGCCTATACCCTGATCGGCCTGATCGTCTGGGCCGTCAATGCGCGCGCCGGCGGCGGGGCGGGCTGGATCGACACGCTGATGCCGCCTGTCGTGACCGGGGCCGTGGTGGCCGTGATCGGCCTGAACCTGGCGCCCATCGCGGCCAAGGGCGCGATGGGGCAGTCGGGCTTCGACACCGCCATGGCCATCGTCACCGTCCTGTGCGTGGGCGGCATCGCCGTGTACACGCGCGGCATGGTGCAGCGGCTGCTGATCCTGGTGGGCCTGATCCTGGCCTGCGTGGTGTACGTGATCTGCGCCAATGTCCTGGGCCTGGGCAAGCCCGTGGACTTCGCGGGCGTGGCGGCGGCGGCCTGGTTCGGCCTGCCTCATTTCGCGGCGCCGGTGTTCAAGGCCGAGGCCATGGGCCTGATCGTGCCGGTCGCCATCATCCTGGTCGCCGAGAACCTGGGCCACGTCAAGGCGGTCAGCGCCATGACGGGCCAGGACCTGGACCGCTACCTGGGGCGCGCCTTCGTCGGCGACGGCGTGGCCACCATGGTGTCGGGCGCGGTCGGCGGCACCGGCGTCACCACCTATGCCGAGAACATCGGCGTGATGGCCGTGACCCGCATCTATTCCACCCTGGTCTTCGTGGTGGCGGCCCTGATCGCCATCGTGCTGGGTTTCTCGCCCAAGTTCGGCGCCCTGATCCAGACCATCCCGGCGCCCGTGCTGGGCGGCATGTCGGTCGTGGTGTTCGGCCTGATCGCCGTGGCCGGCGCCCGCATCTGGGTGGTGAACCAGGTCGATTTCAGCGACAACCGCAACCTGATCGTGGCCGCGGTCACGCTGGTGCTGGGCGCGGGTGATTTCACCGTCAAGCTGGGCAATTTCACGCTGGGTGGCATCGGCACCGCCACGTTCGGCGCCATCATCCTGTACGCCTTGCTGCGCCGCAGGAAATAAGGCCCGCCGGGCCGGGCGTGGGTCGCCCGGCCCGATCAGGGCCGCCCGGCTCAGGAGCGCGACAGGCGCGTCGCCCGGGCGCCATGGGCCAGCACGGACGCCGGTTCGGCCTCGATCACCTGGCCCGACTGGGTCTTGAATACCGCCGTGGCCTCGGCCAGTTTGCGCGCCTGGTCCTCCATGGCCGAGGCGGCGGCCGAGGCCTGTTCCACCAGCGCGGCGTTCTGCTGCGTCACCTCGTCCATCTGCGATACCGCCAGGGTGATCTGGTCGATGCCGCCGGCCTGCTCCGCCGAGGCCGCCGAGATTTCGCCCATGATGTCGGCCACGCGCTGCACCGAGGTCACGATTTCCTGCATGGTCTGGCCGGCGGCCGTGACGTGGGCCGAGCCCGACGTCACGGTGTCCACCGAGGTTTCGATCAAGGTCTTGATTTCCTTGGCCGCCTGCGCCGCGCGCTGGGCCAGCGTGCGGACCTCGCCGGCGACGACGGCGAAACCCTTGCCCTGTTCGCCGGCGCGCGCGGCTTCCACGGCGGCGTTCAGGGCCAGGATATTGGTCTGGAAGGCGATGCCGTCGATGACCGAGACGATGTCGGCGATGCGTTTCGAACTGTCCGAAATGCCCTGCATGGTATGGACCACCTGGCCCACGGTCTGCCCGCCGCGCTGCGCCACTTCCATGCTGACGGCCGCGAGCTGGTTGGCCTGGGCGGCGTTGTCGGCGTTCTGCTTGACCGTGGCCGCCAGCTGTTCCATGGTGGCGGCGGTCTGCTCCAGCGCGGCGGCCTGTTCCTCTGTGCGGCTGGACAGGTTGGCGTTGCCCGCGGCGATCTCGGCCGAGCCGACGTTGATCTCGTCCACGCCCTGGCGCACCGTGGAAACGGTGCGGGTCAGGCCTTCCTGCATGCGCTTGAGGGCGGCGAACAGCGCGCCGATTTCATTGTTCGAGCGCGTTTCCACCCGGCTGGTCAGGTCGCCGCCGGCGATGCGGTCGAAGTGCATGCCGGCTTCCCGCAGCGGCTGCAGCACGCCACGGCGGATGAAGGCCCAGCACAGCGCGGCCAGCAGCAGGGCGGTGGACAGCAGGGCGATGGCCGAAATCCGGGCCGAGGCGTAGGTCCGCTGCGAACTGTCGAGCACCGCGTCGCTGCGTTCGGCCACCCGGCCCAGGAAGGCCTGCATGTCCTTGGTGAAACCTTCATCGATCTGGCGCACCTTGCGCTGCCCTTCCTGGTAGCGAGGGACGGCGTTTTCCTTCAGCGCGGCATACTGCGCATCCAGAGCGGTGGTGTATTCACTGAATCGGGCCTGCAGCGTTTGTGCCAGCTGTTGTCCGCGCTCGCTCTTGGGTACGGCCATATACCTGGCATAGCGTTCACGCGCCATTTGCAGCTGGCTGGCGGCGGCCTGGAGGAAAATCGCCGCCTGATCCGCGGCGCCGGATTGCAGTTCGGATATGGTCGCATCCAGGGCCAGGCGGGTGCGCAGCAGGGCGCCGTTCGCTTCATACAACGGATCGACCTGGTGCACGGCGACATTATTCAGGTCTTCTATTTCCACGACGCTGCGCTGGGCATTAATCCAGCCGAGCCCGCAAGCGAGCGCCAGGGCAATAACGAAGCAGAACAGCACCAGCAGCATTCCGGTACGGACTTTCAGTTTTTCCAGCATGAGAGAGCTCCTCGGTCTTGAACGCGACCCATCGCGCGCCGGGAAAGTCCCCCGCCCGGACAGCGCCATGGGAGGCGGATGTCGCGCCGAATGACTGCGATGCATCCGCCGGACTGCAACACGCACAATCGATCGTTCTCGCGGTGAGTTTTTGGGAGAAACTCCGCGACCCCTTTTTAGTAATAAAGAGAAGCGCCGGTTGAAATACCGGTTGTTTTTAATTGTTTATTAATAAAGCAACTTTCCGGTTATACCTTCTTTGGACATTTTGACTACGATTTTTTACACACGCGCGGCTATCAAAAACCGTGTCGATATTGGGCAGTATCTTTTATGCAACGAACGATTTGTTCGTAATAAACAGCGGGTGAAGACGCCGGGAATGGGCGGCGGGTCGGAAGCGGCGCGCAGGCGGGCGCGATCATCCTGAAACAGCGACCGGCGCCGAGCATCGCGTTGGCGGCGGATGGACGCGGCAGGAGCGGAAAGGCCGCGCAAGGCCCGGAGGGATCTTGGCGGCCGTCAGCGTGGCGCAGCCCGCATCAGGGGCTTCTTGCGTGGAAACGACGTTTTCTCGCGGGTTACGGCGGCGAAATGCGCGGAAAACGACGGTTTTCCCGGTGGCTTGCAATTCGTCCGAACTTTGACCACAATATGACCTTGATTGCCCCGGTTCCGACCCGAGCCGGGGTTTTGTTTTGGTCGCAGCCCGCCGCCTCGCCGGCCGGCCGATCAGAGCGGGCAAAGGGGAAACCGATCGGGTTCAGCCTTGCGCCTTCCCTGATCCCGCCGTCCCGCAACAGTCGCCACGCAGCAACGGCGGCGCGAGAGACAGGCCTACGGCCTTCACACCGAGAACGCTCCGTCGGGGGCGTTTTCTACTTTTGTTTGGGAAACGACATGTCTGCCATTCCTTTGACCGTGCGCGGGGCCGAGCGCTTGCAAGAAGAGCTCCAGCGGCTGAAAACCGTGGAACGTCCTGCCGTTATCAACGCCATCGCTGAAGCGCGTGCGCAAGGCGATCTGTCGGAAAATGCCGAATACGACGCCGCGCGCGAGCGTCAGGGCTTTATCGAGGGCCGCATTGCCGAGCTTGAAGGCACGCTGTCCAACGCTCACCTGATCGACCCGTCCTCGCTGGACGCGGAAGGCCGGGCGGTATTTGGCGCCACCGTCGATATCGAAGACCTGGATTCGGGCGACCGCCTGACCTACCAGATCGTCGGCGACGTGGAAGCCGACATCAAGTCGAATCTGATCTCCGTGTCGAGCCCCGTGGCCCGCGCGCTGATCGGCAAGAGCGAAGGCGACGTCGTCGAGGTCCTGGCCCCGGCCGGCGTGCGCGAGTATGAAGTCCTGGGCGTGCGTTACATCTGACGCGGCTGCCCATTTAGCTGTAGACCATCAAAACACCATAGGTTGAACTTCACGTTCATCGGCAATCCGCGATAACATGCGGACCGCTTATGGTGGATCGGGCGCGTAATGCGCCCGTTTTTGTTGCCGCGGGTTCCGCATCGGGCCAGATCCTGGTGATGGATGGCGCGGCGCCCCAGGGGCACTTCGTCGCGGGCCGGTCCCGAGACGAAAAAAAGCCCCCTTGCGGGGGCAGTCCCGGCGCGAACAGGCGCTGCGCCGGATGGTTTTGCTTGTTCGGGACTCAGCGCTTGGACGACGAACGCCGGCTGGTGCCGCTGCGGGCTCCGGCGCGCAGGCTGAGCGCACTGCCGGCGCGGCGCGGAATCGCATGGGCGCTGCCAGAGGCCTTGCGATTGCTCGGGCGCATGGGCTTGCCGTTCTTGTTGAGCTCGCTGGCCGGGACGCGCGCCGGCTTGGCCGGGGCTTCGTCCGGGTCGGCCCGGCGCGACGGGCGCTTGGACAGCGTCTTGCCTTCGGCGGCGAGCTTCTTGGGCGTATGCGGCTCGGAGGCGCGGCGCTTGGCGGGGCGCTCGGGCTCCAGGGCGGCCAGCGCGGCGGGCTTGACGTTGCCCGGCAGCTGGCGGAACAGGATCAGCGTCTTGCCCAGGTGGTGTACCGGGGCGCAGGACAGCTTGTCGCAGATTTCCGACAGCATGGCCTCGCGCGCCTCGCGATCGTCACCGCCGGCGCGGACCTTGATCAGGCCATGGGAAGTCAGGGCCCGGTCGATTTCCTTGAGCACGGCCTCGGTCAGGCCGTTGTCGCCGATCAGGACGACGGGGCGCAGGGGGTGAGCGGCGGACCGAAGGTCGCTGCGCTCGCGAGAGGTAAGTTCTAATATAGGCATGCGTGGAATTGTACGGTAATGGCCAAAAATAAATTCTCCAAAGACTGGATTCACCAGCACATCAACGATCCCTATGTGAAGCTGGCGCAACAGAAGGGCTATCGGGCCCGGGCGGCGTTCAAGCTCATAGAGATCCTGGACACCGAAAAGCTGATGCGCCGTGGCGACCTGGTGGTCGACCTGGGCTCGGCGCCTGGCAGCTGGTCCCAGGTCGCGCGCGAGCGCCTGGCGGGGCCGGGCGGGATCGTGGACGGGCGCATCATCGCCCTGGACATCCTGCCCATGGAGCCCGTGGCGGGGGTGGAATTCATCCAGGGCGACTTCCGCGAGGACGAAGTCCTGAAACAATTGGAGGAAATGGTGGGATCCCGCGCCGTGGATCTTGTTATTTCCGACATGGCCCCCAACTTGTCCGGGGTAGGCATCGCGGACGCCGCGCGCATCCAGCATGTCTGCGAGCTGGCGATGGAGTTTTCCTGCGCCCATCTCAAGCCCAACGGGGTGCTGATCGTCAAGGCTTTCCACGGCAGCGGCTTTTCGCAGATCGTGCAGTCCTTCAAGCAGCGCTTCAAGCGGGTGGTCGAGCGCAAGCCGAAGGCGTCCCGGGACAAGTCCTCGGAAACCTTTCTGGTCGCCCGTGATCTGAAGTAGCCCTGCCGGAGCCTGGCGCTCCGGCGCCACAAAACCACGGCCAGCCCCTGGACTGGCCAGCGAGACAGCGACCGGAAAAACCTCGAATCAGACGTAACGCCACGGCTCCCAGGCCTCCCAGGACGCAACGCAGTCCGACAGGGTAGAATGGGCTATTGACATACTTGTGACTGTGCCATACGCGGGTGCGCAGTCGCCGGTCGGAATCGAAAGCAGGAGATCGACCTTGAACAACTCATTTTCGAAAGTCGCTGTCTGGATGGTGATAGCCCTTGTGCTGTTCACCGTCTTCAAGCAGTTTGACGGACGCGCCCAGACCCAGGACGGCGTGACCTACACGCAGTTCATGGACGACGCCAAGGCGGGACGCATCCGCAAGGTGGACGTGCAGGGCGGTCCTGGCGGCGACGTGCTGTACGTCACCCCGGACGCCGGCCGCGCCTACACGCTGACCTCGCCGGGCGACCTCTGGATGGTCTCCGACCTGCTGAAGTACGGCGTGCAGGTGTCGGGCAAGCCGCGCGAAGAGCAGTCGCTGCTGATGAGCATCTTCGTGTCCTGGTTCCCCATGCTGCTCCTGATCGGCGTCTGGGTGTTCTTCATGCGCCAGATGCAGGGCGGCGGTCGCGGCGGCGCGTTCAGCTTCGGCAAGTCGCGCGCCCGCATGCTCGACGAGAACACCAACCAGATCACCTTCGTGGACGTGGCCGGCTGCGATGAAGCCAAGGAAGACGTCCAGGAGCTGGTCGACTTCCTGCGCGACCCGAGCAAGTTCCAGAAGCTGGGCGGTCGCATTCCGCGCGGCGTGCTGATGGTCGGCTCGCCCGGCACCGGCAAGACGCTGCTGGCCAAGGCAATCGCCGGCGAAGCCAAGGTGCCTTTCTTCAGCATCTCGGGTTCCGACTTCGTTGAAATGTTCGTCGGCGTGGGCGCGGCCCGCGTGCGCGACATGTTCGAGAACGCCAAGAAGCACGCGCCCTGCATCATCTTCATCGACGAAATCGATGCGGTCGGCCGCCAGCGTGGCGCCGGCCTGGGCGGCGGCAACGATGAACGCGAACAGACCCTGAACCAGATGCTGGTCGAGATGGACGGCTTCGAGTCGGGCCAGGGCGTCATCGTGATCGCCGCGACCAACCGTCCCGACGTGCTCGACCCGGCGCTGCTGCGTCCGGGCCGCTTCGACCGCCAGGTCGTGGTGCCGCTGCCCGATATCCGCGGCCGCGAGCAGATCCTGAAGGTCCACATGCGCAAGGTTCCGCTGTCGCCGAACGTGGACGCGACCGTCCTGGCGCGCGGCACCCCGGGCTTCTCCGGCGCCGACCTGGCCAACCTGGTCAACGAAGCCGCCCTGTTCGCCGCCCGCCGCAATGGCCGCACGGTCGACATGTCCGACTTCGAAAAGGCCAAGGACAAGATCATCATGGGCGCGGAACGCCGCTCCATCGTGATGCCCGAAGAGGAACGCAAGAACACCGCGTACCACGAGTCCGGCCACGCGATCGTCGCCCGCCTGCTGCCCAAGACCGACCCGGTCCACAAGGTCACCATCATCCCGCGCGGCCGCGCGCTGGGCGTGACCATGCAGCTGCCTGAGACCGACCGCTACAGCATGGACAAGGGCCGCCTGCTGTCCACCATCGCCGTGCTGTTCGGCGGCCGCATCGCCGAAGAAATCTTCATGGACCAGATGACGACGGGCGCCTCGAACGACTTCGAACGCGCCACCGCCATCGCCCGCGACATCGTCACGCGCTACGGCATGACCGACGAGCTGGGCCCCATGGTCTATGCCGAGAACGAAGGCGAAGTGTTCCTGGGCCGCAGCGTCACCAAGACCACGCACATGTCCGAAGCCACCATGCAGAAGGTGGACACCGAGATCCGCCGCATCATCGACGAGCAATACAGCGTCGCGCGCAAGATCCTGGAAGACAACCGCGACAAGGTCGAAGTGATGACCTCGGCGCTGCTCGAATGGGAAACCATCGACGCCGACCAGATCAACGACATCATCGAGGGCCGCCCGCCGCGTCCCCCGAAGACGCCGCAAGGCCCGTCCGACACCTCCGACACGCCGCCCACCGGGCTGGCCGCCGGCGGCAACACGGCAGCCGCCGTCTGAGGTTTGCCATACTGAGTCATGGCGAATAATTTTCTTTGCGGGCGCTTCGAGTTCGATCTCGAGCGCCCGCTTGTCATGGGTATCGTCAATGTCACGCCGGATTCCTTTTCCGATGGCGGCCGGCATGACGACACCGACTCCGCAGTGGCGCACGCGCGCAGCCTGATCGCCGAAGGCGCGCACATCCTGGACCTGGGCGGGGAATCCACCCGCCCCGGCGCCGAGCCGGTCTCGGCCGCCGACGAGCTGGCGCGCCTGCTGCCGGTGATCGAGGCGCTGCGCGACTGCGGCGTGCCCTTGTCGATCGATACCTTCAAGCCCGAAGTCATGCGCGCCGTGCTGGATGCCGGCGCCGACATGATCAACGACATCTACGGCTTCAGGCAGCCCGGCGCCGTCGAGGCGGTGGCGCGGTCGCGCTGCGGGCTGTGCGTGATGCACATGAAGGGCGAGCCGCGCACCATGCAGGCCAGCCCGCCCGAGTACACCGACCTGATCGGTGAGATCGGCCTGTTCCTGGGATCGCGCGCGCAGAAGCTGCGCGCCGCCTGGGTGGATCCCCGCCGTATCGTGCTGGATCCGGGCTTCGGTTTCGGCAAGACGGCGGACCAGAACTTCCAACTGCTGCGCCGGCTGTCCAGCCTGCGCAGCTCCAGCTATCCGCTGCTGATCGGCCTGTCGCGCAAGAACATGATCGGACAGGCCACCGGCCGGTCCGTCGACGACAGGCTGCCCGGCAGCATCGCCGCCGCCCTGGCCTGCGTGGCGCGTGGCGCGTCCATCGTGCGGGTGCACGATGTGGCCGCCACGGTCGACGCGCTGAAGGTCTGGCAGGCGGCCGAACAAGGAGCAATTTGTTCATGATTCGACGCAAGTATTTTGGTACCGACGGGGTTCGCGGCGAAGTCGGCGGCCCGGTGATCAACGCCGAATTCGCGCTGCGCCTGGGCTACGCCGCCGGGCGCGTGCTGGCCCGTGAGCACGCGGTGCGCGGCGGTAGCCGCCCGCAGGTCGTCATCGGCAAGGACACCCGCATCTCGGGCTACATGCTGGAATCCGCGCTGGAAGCCGGCCTGTCGGCGGCGGGCATCGACGTGCTGCTGGCCGGCCCCATCCCGACGCCGGCCGTGGCCTATCTGACCCGCGCGCTGCGCCTGGTGGCGGGCATCGTCATCAGCGCCTCGCACAATCCCTACCAGGACAACGGCATCAAGTTCTTCTCGGCGCAGGGCATGAAGCTGGCCGACGATATCGAGGCCGATATCGAGGCCGCGCTGGACGAGCCGCTGGGCTGTGTCGGGTCCGAAGGGCTGGGCCGCGCCCGCCGCATGTCGGACGCGCAGGGCCGCTACATCGAATTCTGCAAGAGCACCTTCCCCAACGACCTGGACCTGAACGGCATGTCCATCGTGGTCGACGCCGCCCACGGCGCCGCCTACAACATCGCGCCGCACGTGTTCCGCGAGCTGGGCGCCGAGGTGCACGCCATCGGCGTGCATCCGGACGGCTTCAACATCAACAAGGGCGTGGGCGCGCTGCATCCCGAGCTGCTGGCGCGCGAGGTACAGGCCCGTGGCGCCCAGGTCGGCATCGCGCTGGACGGCGACGCCGACCGCCTGCAGATGGTCGACGGCGACGGCCGCATCTATAACGGCGACGAACTGCTGTACGCCATCGTGCGCGAGCGCATGCAGCGCGGCAAGGTCGACGGCGTGGTGGGCACGCTGATGACGAACTTCGGTTTCGAGCGCGAGATGCAGCGCCTGGGCGTGGGCTTCGAGCGCGCCAACGTGGGCGACCGCTACGTGCTGGAGCAGATGCAGAACCGCGGCTGGCTCTATGGCGGCGAAAGCTCCGGCCACCTGTTGTGCCTGGACTGCCATACAACGGGCGACGGCATCATCGCCGCCCTGCAGGTGCTGACCGCGCTGCGCCGCAACCAGGCCACCATGTCCGAATGGCTGGGCGAGCTGCGCATGTATCCGCAGAAGATGATTAACGTGCCGCTGGCGCCAGGCCAGGACTGGAAGACCCATGCCGGCCTGTCGGCCGCGCGCCAGGCGGTCGAGGCCGAGCTTGCGGGCCGTGGCCGGATCCTGATCCGCGCCTCGGGCACCGAACCCAAGCTGCGCCTGATGGTGGAAGCCGAAGACGAGGCGCTGGCCGTGTCCAGCGCCGAGAAGCTCGCGGCCAGCCTGGGGTGATTCCGCTGCCGCGACCGGGCAGGGCCATCCGCCGTATGACGGCGGGTGCCCCTGCTTTGTTGTTTCCGCGTATTGATTTGTAAAGTTTTGTTGAGCTTTGCGGAAATACGGTCTATCTGCTCCGAACTAAACTTCATAGTCACGTAACATATTGGTCAAGTCTTTGACATACAGGGCGTCCAAACTGACCGGACTCTCTAGGAGCTTCGCGCAATGCTGGAACTAGCACGCATCAACCCAAGCCGTAATGCCGCCGAACCGTGGACGGGCCCCGCCCCCAGGGTGCTGGTGGTCGGCCTGGCGCGCACGGCAGAAGAAATCGAGCAGATCCAACGTCTGCGCTACGACGTCTTCACAGAGGATATGGGCGCGGTCTTTCCCGATGCCCAGGACGGTGTCGAGCATGATCGCTTCGACCCGTTTTGCGAACATCTGATGGTTCGCGAACTCGACACCGGCCGTGTGGTGGGTACATACCGCATCCTGACCCCGGAAAAAGCCCGGGAGGCCGGCGGCTACTACTCCGAATCCGAATTCGATCTCTCGGGCCTGGGTCCGATCCGCGACGAGCTGGTGGAAGTCGGCCGCTCGTGCACGCACGCAGACTACCGCAACGGCACCGTCATCATGCTGCTGTGGTCCGGCCTGGCCGAGTACCTGCGCCGCGGCGGCTACCAGTACGTGCTGGGCTGCGCCAGCGTGAGCCTGCGCGACGACGGCGTCACCGCCGCCGAAGTGTGGCGCACCATCTCCAAGCAGCTGCCGCAAGGCGATGAGCCGTATGTCGAGCCGCTGCACCGCTACCCGGTGGAAAAGCTCAACAGTACGCTGCCGGCCCGCGTGCCGCCGCTGATCAAGGGCTACCTCAAGCTGGGCGCGCGCGTCTGCGGCCAGCCTGCCTGGGATCCGGATTTCAACGCCGCCGACTTCCCGGTGCTGCTGAAGATGGACGGCATGGACGAGCGCTATCGCCGCCATTTCGGCCTCGATCAACCCGCCCCGACCGGGCAGCGCTGATCATGCGCCGCCTGTTCCGTCGTATGAAGATCAAACTGATACGGCGGGCCACGCGGCCTTTGCGCCAGGAATTGCGGCGTCTGGAAAGGCAGACCGACCTGTCTCCTTTCTGATCCGGCATCAAGAAAAAAACCAGCGGGACGCGCGAGCGTTCCGCTGGTTTTTTTTCATCGCCGGGCCGCCGCCGTCAGAACTCCAGCACCTCGAACGAAAAGCCCACCTTGGACCATTCGGCTTCCTCGGCGCGCAGCGTGAAATCGCTGAGCGGGTGCTGGGCCAGCCATTCCTTGTTCACGCGCACGACGATGGAGTCGCCGCGCACCGACGCGGTCAGCGGCAGCGGCTCGATCTCGCCGCGGCGGCGGAACAGCAGCACGGCCAGGCGCAGGCTGAGGATGGCGGTCCATTGGGCGTGGTTGCGCACCAGCGGCTCCAGCTTGCTCAGCTTGCCCTGGTGGCCCAGCGCCAGCAGCGCCAGCAGCTGCTGGTCGGCGCGCGAGAAGCCCGGCATGTCGGCGTTTTCCAGCACGTAGGCCGTGTGCTTGTGGTACGCGTTGTGCGCGATCGACAGGCCCACTTCGTGCAGGTCGGCGGCCCAGCCCAGCGCGGTGCGCAGCTCGGCGCGCTCGGCGCCTTCGGGCATCATGGCATCGAACAGCGAGAGCGCGGCGTGATGCACGCGGCGGGCCTGGTTCGCGTCCACGTGATAGCGCTTCATGAACTGGCGCACGGATTCGTCGCGCTTGTCGTGCTCGACGTCGCGGCCCAGCAGGTCGTAGAGCACGCCCAGCCGCAGCGCGCCGTCTCCGGTGTGCATGACCTCGATGCCCAGCTCGTCGAACAGCGCGCTCATGATGGCCAGCCCGCCGGGCAGCACGTCGGCGCGCTCGACCTTGATGCCGGGCAGCTCCGACGGCACGACGCGCCCGGCGCGGACGATGCGGTCCTTCAGCTTGGACAGGCCGGCGCGCGTGATGCCGCGGTCGGACATGCCGCCTTCGGTCAGGATGGCGAACAGCGCCTTGGCCGTGCCGGACGAGCCGTAGGCTTCCTTCCAGCCGGTCTTGCGGTACTGCTTGGCGATCACTTCGATCTCGCGGCGGGCGGCCAGCTCGGCCTGCTTCATCTGGTGCGCGTCGATCACGCCGTCCGAGAAGAACTGGCGGCTGTAGCTGACGCAGCCCATGTACAGCGAGGACATCAGCGTGGGCTCATGGCCCTTGCCGATGATGACCTCGGTCGAGCCGCCGCCGATGTCGATGACCAGGCGCTTGTTGGGCGAGGGGGGCAGGGTATGGACCACGCCCGAGAAGATCAGGCGGGCCTCTTCGCGGCCGGCGATGACTTCGATGGGGAAGCCCAGCGCGGCTTCGGCGCGGGGCAGGAAATCGCGGGTGTTGCGGGCAACGCGGAAGGTGTTCGTGGCCACCGCGCGCACGCGGTTGGGGTGGAAGCTGCGCAGGCGTTCGCCGAAGCGTTCCAGCACCGCGATGGCGCGTTCGATGGCCTCGTCGCCAAGGCGCTTTTCGGTGTCCAGACCGGCGGCCAGCCGGACGGTTTCCTTGAGACGATCGATCTGGTAGATCTGGGGCGTACCGTCTTGCTGGACGATGCGTCCGATGGAGAGGCGGAAGCTGTTGGACCCGAGGTCCACGGCGGCCAGAAGTTGATCCATGCGGCTCGTGATGATGGCTGTAAGAGTGGCCCGATTATAGATACCTCATGTGACAGTCCCCCCGGATTCGGGTTTTCTCTTATGGAACAGGGGCTTGGCGCGCACGGGGCGCCGTCCATGCGTCCCGGTTTTGTCGTACCCTACGTTTGCAGCATGTGTCACGGAAACGTCACGATTTTGAAGTAAAACCTCACGCTCTCTTCATGTATGGAATCTGGTATGACCACGCGCCCGCCCGCAGAGCCCTTGCTGCTGAATCGAGAGTTGTCGCTGCTCAAATTCAACGAACGCGTGCTGGCGATGGCGGAAAGTCCCAAGACCCCCCTGCTGGAGCGCCTGCGCTACGTGTGCATCCTCAGCTCCAACCTGGACGAGTTCTTCGAGATCCGGATTTCCAGCCTCAAGGAGCAGCAGCGCCAGTCGCCCAACCTGGTCGGCCCCGACGGCATGACGCCGGACCAGGCCTTCGACAACGTGCAGCGCGCCGTCCATGATCTGGTGACGCGGCAGTACGCGTTGCTCAACGACGAGATCCTGCCGGCCATGCAGGCCGAGGGCATCGCCCTGCATCATGCCTCCGAATGGAACCCGCAGCAGCAGGAATGGGCGCACGAGGTCTTCATCCGCGACGTGATGCCGCTCCTGACTCCCATCGGGCTGGATCCGGCGCACCCGTTTCCGCGCGTCTACAACAAGAGCCTGAACTTCATCGTCTCGCTGTCCGGCGCCGACGCCTTCGGCCGCCAGGCGTCGATCGCCGTGGTGCAGGCGCCGCGCGCGCTGCCGCGCCTGATCAAGATGCCGCCCGAACTGTCCGGCCATCCGGAAGGCTACATCCTGCTGACCTCGCTGCTGCGCGCTTTCGTGGGTGAGCTGTTCCCGGGCCTGGAGATGCTGGGCTGCTACCAGTGGCGCGTCACGCGCAACAGCGACCTGTTCGTGGACGAGGAAGAAGTCACCAACCTGCGCCATGCCTTGCAGGGCGAGCTGTCGCAGCGCAATTTCGGCGCCGCCGTGCGGCTCGAGATCGACAAGATGACGCCGCCCGAGCTGGAGACCTTCCTGCAGCGCGAGTTCTCGCTCAAGCCCGAGGACACCTACCGCGTGCCCGGGCCGGTGAACCTGTCGCGCCTGATGCAGCTGTGCAATGCCAACACGCGTCCCGAGCTGTTGTTCCCTGACTACCGCGCGCCGGTCCAGGCGCCGTTCGACCGCGTCGGCGACAAGCCCGCAGAGCTGTTCGAGGCGGTGGCCGAGCAGGACCGGCTGCTGCATCATCCGTACCAGTCGTTCCAGCCCGTCATCGATTTCCTGACCGCTGCCGCGCTGGATCCGGACGTGATGGCGATCAAGCAGACCATCTACCGCACCGGCGAAGACTCCGAGCTGATGAAGATCCTGCTCGCCGCCGCCCGCGCCGGCAAGGAAGTGACGGTGGTGGTGGAGCTGATGGCGCGCTTTGACGAGCAGACCAACATCAACTGGGCCTCCAAGCTGGAGGAAGTGGGCGCGCACGTGGTCTACGGCGTGGTGGCGCACAAGACGCACGCCAAGATGGCCGTGGTGCTGCGCCGCGAAAAGGGCCGGCTGCGCCGCTACGCCCACCTGGGCACCGGCAACTACCACCCGCGCACCGCGCGCCTGTACACCGACTTCGGCCTGCTGACCGCCGATCCCAAGCTGTGCGAGGACATGGACAAGGTCTTCGCCCAGCTGACCGGGCTGGGCGCGCGCCGCGCGCTCAAGTCGCTGATGCAGTCGCCCTTCACCATGCACGAAGGCATGGTCGAGCTGATCCGCGCCGAAGCGCGCGCGGCCCAGGCCGGCAAGCGCGCCCGCATCATGGCCAAGATGAACTCGCTGCTGGAAGAGCAGATCATCGAAGAGCTGTACAAGGCCAGCCAGGCCGGCGTCAAGATCGACCTGATCGTGCGCGGCGTGTGCGCGCTGCGCGCGGGCGTGCCGGGCCTGTCCGAGAACATCCGGGTACGCTCCATCGTCGGACGCTTCCTGGAGCATTCGCGGGTGTTCTATTTCTACGCGGACGGCGACGAGACCGTCTACCTGTCCTCGGCGGACTGGATGGACCGCAATTTCTTCCGTCGCGTCGAGATCGCCTTCCCGATCTACGACAAGACGCTCAAGAAGCGCGTCATCGACGAGGCCTTCACCTACGCGCTGCGCGACAACCAGCTGTCCTGGCAGCAACTGCCCGACGGCGATTACGTCCGGGTGAAAAGCCGCGCGCAGCCCTTCAACGTGCATCAGTACCTGATGCAGAAGCTGGGCGCGTAGCGTCACGCCGGGGATACGTTGATCTGTCCCCTTCGTCTCGCCGCAACCCGGCAACGCAGTTCGAGGCACGGCATCTCCAAGCCAGGCCGCGCGGATCCGGCTCCACCGGTCCGCCACCGGCGCCCCCTCCGCAGCCCGACAATGCCGTTCGAGGCAGAGCCCCCCAAGCCAGGCCGCGCGGATCCGGCTCCGCCGGTCCGCCACCGGCGCCCCCTCCGCAGCCCGACAATGCCGTTCGAGGCAGAGCCCCCCCAAGCCAGGCCGCGCGGATCCGGCTCCGCCGGTCCGCCACCGGCGCCCCCCTGGGGGGGAAGCGCGCAGCGCTTCGGGGGGGGACCTAATGTGACTGTCACTAGCCTGTAATGTTGGGCTTCTAACATGCGAGGGTCGCTGAAAGACAGGCAGCAGAAAGCCTGCCAGATCCTCTAACGAGCACAGAAGGAACCAAGATGTTCAACCGTGTCTTCAAGCAAGTTTCCCTGGGCGTCGCGCTGAGCGCCGCCGTGTTCGCAGTGCAAGCCGCCGACGTGACCGGCGCCGGCGCTTCGTTCCCGTACCCGATCTACGCCAAGTGGGCGTCGGACTACAAGGCTGCCACCAACAACGCCGTGAACTACCAGTCGATCGGCTCGGGCGGCGGCCAGCAGCAGATCATCGCCAAGACCGTCGATTTCGGCGCTTCGGACGATCCCATGAAGGCTGCCGACCTGGAAAAGAACGGTCTGCTGCAATTCCCGGCCGTCATCGGCGGCACGGTCGCCGTGGTGAACATCGACGGCGTCGAACCGGGCAAGCTGAAGCTGTCGGGCAAGGTCCTGGGCGACATCTTCCTGGGCAAGATCAAGAAGTGGGACGACAACGCCATCAAGGCGCTGAACCCCGACGTCAAGCTGCCCTCGGCCGACATCATCGTGGTGCACCGTTCGGACGGTTCGGGCACGACGTTCGGCTGGACCAACTACCTGTCGAAGGTTTCGCCTGAGTGGAAGGAACAGGTTGGCGAAGGCAAGGCCGTCAAGTGGCCCACCGGCCAGGGCGGCAAGGGCAACGAAGGCGTCGCCGCCTACGTCGGCCAGCTGAAGAACTCGATCGGCTACGTCGAATACGCCTACGCCAAGCAGAACAAGCTGGCCTGGACCCAGCTGCAGAACAAGGCTGGCAAGTTCGTCCAGCCCGAGCAGAAGGCTTTCGCCGCCGCGGCCGCCAACGCCGACTGGAAGAGCGCGCCCGGCATGGGCGTGGTGCTGACCGACGAGCCGGGCGCCGATTCCTGGCCCGTGACCGCCGCCACCTTCATCCTGGTCCACAAGTCGCAGGACAAGCCGGTGCAAGGCAAGGCCGTGCTGGACTTCTTCGACTGGGCCTTCAAGAACGGCGCCAAGTCGGCCGAAGGCATGGACTACGTGCCGCTGCCCGACGCCGTGACCAAGGAAATCCGCGCCGCCTGGGGCGAAGTGAAGTCCGCCGACGGCAAGGCCGTCTGGAAGTAAGCCGCAGCAAGGCGGGCGCTTGCGCCCGCCTGCCTTGTCCCGGTCCCGCTCGCGGGGGCCGAGGGCAGGGCGGCCCCGGCTAGACAACCTCCGTTTTCCCATCTGGCCCTAAGGAAAGTCCATCCATGAGCGCGGTAATGGATAATAGTGTGCCGCTTTCGCCCAATGGGGCGGATGATTCCGTGACTACCGGCACGCCTTCGCCTATGAAGCAAAACAATAATGCGCTGATGGATGCGCTGTTCAAGAACCTGACCCGCCTGTTCGCCTTCCTGGTGTTCATCCTGCTGGCGGCGATCCTGGTGTCCCTGGTCTACGGCAGCCGCGAATCGCTGGCCAAGTACGGCCTGTCGTTCCTCTGGCTGAACGACTGGGATCCGGTCAAGCAGAGCTACGGCGCCGTGGTGCCGATCATCGGCACGCTGCTGACCTCGGCCATCGCGCTGATCATCGCGGTGCCTGTGTCCTTCGGCATCGCCATCTTCCTGACCGAGCTGTCGCCGGCCTGGCTGCGCCGCCCGCTGGGCACCGCGGTCGAGATGCTGGCCGCGATTCCCTCGATCATCTACGGCATGTGGGGCCTGTTCGTCTTCGTGCCGGTGTTCCAGCAATACGTGCAGCCCTTCCTGATCGCCACGCTGGGCAACGTCCCCATCATTGGCGGCATGTTCGCCGGGCCGCCGTTCGGCATCGGCATCTTCACCGCGGGCCTGATCCTGTCGATCATGATCATCCCCTTCATCGCGGCGGTGATGCGCGACGTGTTCGAGCTGGTGCCGACCATGTTGAAGGAATCGGCCTACGGCCTGGGCAGCACGACCTGGGAAGTGATGTGGCGCGTGGTGCTGCCCTTCACCAAGTCGGGCGTCATCGGCGGCATCATGCTGGGACTGGGCCGCGCGCTGGGCGAGACCATGGCCGTGACCTTCGTGATCGGCAACGCCTTCAAGTGGTCCGGCTCGCTGTTCTCTCCGGGCAACTCCATCGCCTCGGCGCTGGCCAACGAATTCAATGAAGCGGGCGGCATCCAGAAGGCCGCGCTGCTGGAACTGGGCCTGATCCTGTTCCTGATCACCACCGTCGTGCTGGCCCTGTCCAAGATGCTGCTGGTCCGCCTGTCGGCGGGCGAGGGCAAGAAGAGCTGAGCCCCCGCGCGAACGACAAGGAAAAGATCATGGCTGTCTCCGTACTCAATATGCAGAACGGCATCTACCGCCGGCGCCGCGTGGTCAACCGCATCATGCTGACCGTCTCGCTGTCGACGCTGCTGTTCGGTTTGTTCTGGCTGTTCTGGATCATCCTGACGCTGCTGATGAAGGGCGCGCCCGCGCTGTCGTACACGCTCTTCACCGAAATCACGCCGCCGCCGGGCCAGACCGGCGGCCTGCTCAACGCGGTCATCGGCAGCGTGCTGATGGCCGGCGTGGGCACGCTGATCGGCACGCCCGTGGGCATCCTGGCCGGCACCTACCTGTCCGAATACGGCCAGCGCGGCTGGCTGGCGCCCGCCACGCGCTTCTTGAACGACGTGCTGCTGTCGGCGCCGTCCATCATCATCGGCCTGTTCATCTACGCCGTCTATGTGGCGCAGGTGGGGCACTACTCGGGCTGGGCCGGCGCCATCGCGCTGTCCATCCTGGTGATCCCGGTGGTGGTCCGCACCACCGACAACATGCTGCTGCTGGTGCCCAACAGCCTGCGCGAAGCCGCCGCGGCGCTGGGCTGCCCCAAGTGGCGCATGATCACCATGGTGTGCTATCGCGCCGCCAAGACCGGCATCATCACCGGCGTGCTGCTGGCCATCGCCCGCATCTCGGGCGAGACCGCGCCGCTGCTGTTCACGGCCCTGTCCAACCAGTTCATGTCGCTGAACATGAACGGCCCCATGGCCAACCTGCCGGTCGTGATCTACCAATACGCCGCCAGCCCCTTCAAGGACTGGAACAACCTGGCCTGGGCCGGGGCCACGCTGATCACGCTGCTGGTGCTGGGCATCAACATCCTTGCCCGCAACATGTTCCGCAAATAAGGACCGCTCGCCGGCTCGCGCAGCGCGCGGGCCGAAGCCTAGGGAAACCAAATGGAAAACACCGCCACCGCCGTCAAGAACAAGATCGAGGTCAAGAACCTGAACTTCTACTACGGCAAGTTCCATGCGATCCGCAATGTGAACATGTCGATCCAGGAGAAGAAGGTCACCGCCTTCATCGGCCCGTCGGGCTGCGGCAAGTCCACGCTGCTGCGCACCTTCAATCGCATGTTCGAGCTGTACCCCGGCCAGCGCGCCGAGGGCGAGATCATCCTGGACGGCGAGAACCTGCTCACCGCCAAGACCGACATCTCGCTGATCCGCGCCAAGGTCGGCATGGTGTTCCAGAAGCCCACGCCGTTCCCCATGAGCATCTACGACAACATCGCCTTCGGCGTGCGCCTGTTCGAACGCCTGTCCAAGGGCGAGATGGACGAGCGCGTGGAATGGGCGCTGAGCAAGGCCGCGCTGTGGAACGAAGTGAAGGACAAGCTGCACCAGAGCGGCAACAGCCTGTCCGGCGGCCAGCAGCAGCGCCTGTGCATCGCGCGCGGCGTGGCCATCAAGCCCGAAGTCCTGCTGCTGGACGAGCCGTGCTCGGCGCTGGACCCGATCTCCACCGCCAAGATCGAAGAGCTGATCGCCGAGCTGAAGAACGACTACACGGTCGTGATCGTGACGCACAACATGCAGCAGGCCGCGCGCTGCTCGGACTACACGGCCTACATGTACCTGGGCGAGCTGATGGAATTCGGCCAGACCGACCAGATCTTCGTGAAGCCGGCGCGCAAGGAAACGGAAGACTACATCACCGGCCGCTTCGGCTGATGCCAGTCTTCGCGGGCATCGGGACGGAGTCTTCCCGGCGCCTGCAAGTCGCGCCGCGCTTGCGCGCATGAACAAAGCGCCTCGGCATGTCCGAGGCGCTTTGCCATTTCAGCGGGCCGTCCGCTCAGGACGACTGTTCGGGGCTCAGCGGGAAATCCCGTTCCAAGGTCTCCAGCCGCACGCGTTGCCGCAGCGGGGGAGCGAGGCGATTGAAGCAGGCCTTGGCGTGGTCGTCATCGCCCAGGCCCAGCGTCAGGTTGGGATACTTGTGCAGCAGCCTCGCGTAATCGCGTTCGTCCAGATCGGGGTTTTCCGCGATCCACAGCTGGCGCAGCCGCGGGTCGGCATCGGGGCTCGCTGTCAGTTCCTCGACATGGGCGCTCGTCAAGCCGCAACCCGACATGATGAGAACCGCAGGCAGGTGTTCCTGGGCCAGCGCGCGCAGCTGTCCGGGGGGGATGTCCGTTTCCGAGATGTCGACCGTTTCCAGCGACGGATGCAGGCCCAGGTCATCCAGATACTCGCCCATGCCCGCGCGCGCCAGCGAGATGTCCGAGACCTGATTGCCGAAGAGGACGCGCTGCCAGGCCTGGTAGGCGGTCTGGTCCTTGAGGAATAGCCGGGTGTCGTCGAGCCAGAGCGTGCGCAGGTCCTTCCATTGAATGTCGTCGTCCTCCGGCGACTCGATGAGCACCGTGCCGTCGGGACCGGGCGTCGTTCGCGCCGCTTGCGGCGGCTTGCGGTCGTCCTCGGGATAGCGGGTGACATTCGTGCCGCTCAGGTTCAGGGCCTGCAACGGCAAACGGTACAGCGCCGGGATGCTGGCCTCCGACAAGTCGGGATTGTCGCTGAGGTCCACCCGGCTCAGCCGCGACGTTGCGGGTATCCGGGACGCCGCCAGCTGGGTCGAACCGTTCGTGCCGATCAGGTTGGCCGAGAGGTCCAATGCGGTCAGCTTCGGCATGCCGATCAGCGCGTTCGCGCCTTTCCCCGTCACGCCGTTCGATGCAAGATCGATGGTCTGGAGGGAGGAGGATTGTGCCAGTGCGATGGCGTCCGCATCGTTCGCGTTGGCGCGCCATGCCCGTACCGACAGCAATCCCTGATGCCGTCCCGCCTCGGCCAACAGTGCTTTGGTAGGTAGCGCGTCGCCGACGATCACCAGCGCGCGCAAGGAGCGGGGCAGGACGATGGGCTCGTCGTGCGGCTGCAGGCCGGATGCGGAGTTCAGACTCAGCAGTTCGATTGGGAACTTCTGCAATTCCTGCAGGGCGTCGCGAGTCAGGTTCACGCCATTGAGATAAAGCTCGGTTGTTTCCCTGGACAGCAATCTGATGTGCTGTGCGGTAATGGTCGAAACATACTCTTTGGACAGGAGCGCCACCTTGCTCGAGCTCCAACCCGCCAGGTCTTTCTGAAACTGAGCCAGTCCGGGATTCAGCGCGGGTTGTTGCCCAGGATGCGCGTAGGGGACGGGCGCGCTTTCGTTCTGCGGTCGAGGCGCGGAGCGGCCTGTCGGCTTGCCGACGGATTGCGTCTCTTGCTGGTTCCAGAAGTTCCTGGCCGCCTGGGGGCCGCCGGCGGGCGCGCCGGCGGGTTTCAATGGCGCCGGGGCCGGCTTGCCGAACGTAGGCGGCTTGGACGGGGGCGGCGACGCATCAGCCGGGGCCGCGCCTGTCTTCGGACCGCTTTGCGACGGTCGCGAAGCCGGCTTCTTGGCGGATGCGGCGTCTTGCTGCGCCCAGAAGGTCTTGGCGGAGCCACCGGTCCCGGCAGGCGGTGCGTCGGGTGCGCCGGTTCGGCCCGAAGGCGCTGGCGATGGCTTGGGGGACGCGCCGGATTTGGGCTGGAAGGGCTTTGGCGGCACGCGGTCCGTGGCCGGTCTGGCTTGCTGGAAGCCAGCCCGGTTCTTGTCGGAGGTTTCCTGGCTTTTCTGTGTGGAGGATGGGGAGGGGCCTGTGGCGGGCAGTTTTCCGATGGTCATGCGCAGCTCTCCAGAAGGGTGCTCTGGTGAGTGACCGTCGACCGGGACCGGGTTCCGGGTTCCGGTCGCCGAGGCTGGCATTGACGAGCCGGCCGCCGTGTCGACGGCCGGGGGGAAGGCCGCTAGCGCGAGGCAGGCAGCGGGCTGCGGCGTTCCTGACCCGATGCGGACGATGCGACGCCGCCACGACGCGGGATCAGCAGCACGAAGACGGCGGCCAGTATCGCGGCGCAGGAGAACACGATGAAATTCCAGGCCAGCGGCAGTTTCAGGCTGGCCAGGTAACCGCCCACGATGGGACCGCACATGGCGCCGATGCGGGCGAAGGACAGGGCCCAGCCGGTGGCCGCGCCGCGCGCGTGCGCCGGGAAGTAACCCGTCAGGTAGCCGGTCAGGATCAGCGACGACGAGATGCTGCCGATGCCGGCCAGCGCCACCCACAGGTAGTTCACCACCAGCGGGTTGTTGTAGGTCAGGCAATAGATGCCGAAGCCGCCGAGCACGTAGAAAAGGGCCACGATCCTGCGCGGCTCGGTCTTGTCCGCGAACTGCCCCAGCACCAGGCCGCCGATGGCGGACGCCAGGCTGAAGACCAGCAGGAAGGACAGGCTGGAGCCCAGGTCGTAGCCGTTCTTGCGCATGATCTGCGGCAGCCAGGTGTTCAGGCCGTAGACCAGCATCATGCCCAGGAACAGCGCGCCCCAGAAGCACAGCGTGGCGCGCAGGTGGCGCGGCGCGAACACGGCCGCCAGCACGTCGCGCGTGGAAGTCTTCTCGCCCTGCACGTCGCGCGGACGGAAAGCGTCCAGCGAGGTGATGCCCAGGCGCGCGGCCTGCGCCCGCGCGCCGGCCTCGTCGCCCTTGGCCAGCAGGTATTCCAGCGACTCGGGCAGGAGGCGCGCCAGCACCGGCACCAGCAGCAGCGGCAGCGCGCCGACCGCGATCACCGAGCGCCAGCCCCAGTGCGACAGCAGCCACATGGCCACGGCCGCCGAACACAGGATGCCGAGCGAATAGCCGGAGTACATGACGCCGTAGTTGAAACCGCGGCGCGCGGGCGGGGAGTATTCCACCGTCAGCGCCGCCGCCACCGGGATCACGCCGCCCAGGCCCAGCCCGCCGATGAAGCGGAACGTGGCGAACCAGTTTGGCGTCGGCGCCCAGGCCGCGCCGATCATGGTCAGCGAGAACAGCGTGACGCAGGCCAGCAGCATGCGCCGGCGGCCCAGCAGGTCGCTCAGCGTGCCCACGGCGAACGAGCCCACGAACATGCCGGCCAGCGCATAGCTGCCCAGCATGCCCTGCTGCATCGGAGTCAGGTTCCAGCTCTTGTCCACGGCCAGGGCCGGCAGCACCGCGCCCATGACGCCGACGTCATAGCCCTCGAACAGGATGGTCAGCCAGCAGACGAACAGCACGGTATAGGTGGCCCGCGCGGGCGTGGCCCAGGCGGATGGGGTGGGCGAGTCTGACATGGGGTTCCCGATGGATAGGTATTGTGGTGCTGGAAGCGAAAATTAATTTAGGCTTGAAATATTTGAGTGTCAATCAGGGATTGCTCCGGATTCGCGGCTGCCCGCCGCCCGGGTTCCCTGCTTCGCTTCCCGCGAGGCCCGGCGCCAATTGGGGCATACTGCGCAACGCCGTCGGTATTACAACGGGTTGCAAGTTAAGCGTGGAATCCGCAGCAGGGTTTCCGCAAGCGCATCTCCCGCCGCGCGGCGACACCCACGACAGATACGCGCGCATCACAAGGCGCGACATAACGAAGGAAGAGACAGGCATGACCATGCAATCCAGGATCCAGGCCGCGTGCGGCGCGCTGGCGAAAAAACTGCTGCCCGCCGCATTCGTCGCCGCTGCGCTGGCCGGCCCGCTGCCGGCCGCGCACGCCGACGAGTTCCCATCCAAGCCCATCAAGCTGATCGTGCCCTTCGCGGCCGGCGGCGGCAACGACGGCATCGCGCGGTTGCTCGGGCAGTTGCTGTCCGATGGCTTGAAGCAGCCGGTGGTGGTGGAGAACCGCCCAGGCGCCGGCGGCAAGCTGGGCGTGGAGCAGGGCCTGCGGGCCGAGCCGGACGGCTATACGCTGACGCTGATTTCCAACAGCTACTCCGTCAATCCCAGCCTGTACAGCCTGCCGTTCGATCCCGTGGGCGACATGACGCCGATCGGCATGATCGCGCGCGCGCCGTTCTTCGTGTCGGTGCATCCGGGCGTGCCGGCCGACAACCTGGCCGGCCTGATCGACTTGGCCAAAAAGAAGCCGGGCCAGCTGGCCTATGCCTCGTCGGGCACCGGCGGCATCTCGCATCTGGCGATGGAGGCCTTCCTGAAGGCGGCCGGCATTTCGATGACGCACGTGCCGTACAAGGGCTCGGCGCCGGCGCTGACCGATACCGTGTCGGGACAGGTCCAGGCCATGCTGACCACGGCGGGATCGACGCTGCCCTATCGCAAGGACGGGCGCCTGAAAGTGCTGGCGGTGACCTTGCCCGAGCGCGTGTCGTCCGCGCCGGACGTGCCGACCGTGCGCGAGGCCGGCGTGCCTTTCGACGTGACGGTCTGGTACGGCATCATCGCGCCCAAGGGCGTGCCGCCGGCCATCCAGGCCAGGCTCAACGCGGCCATCAATGCCGCCGTGGTGCAGCCGGACATGGCCGAACGGCTCAAGACCACCGGCGAGGAAGCGGCGCCCGGCAGCCCGGCGGCGTTCCAGGAGCAGATCGTCAAGGAGATCGCCCTGTGGCGCGACGTGGTGCGCGACGCGGGCGTCAAGGTGGACTGAACGCGCCGTCGGGCGTCAGGCGGCGACGCCGTGGCGCTCGGCGATGCGCAGCAGCAGGGCGTCCAGTTCCTGGATGATCGGCCGATGGTCGTCGACCCGGCGCACCAGGGCCGACGGCATCGCCGGCAGATCGATCTCCACGAAGGCGATCTCGGGCGTGGCGTAGTAGCTGGCCGCGCGCTTGGTCAGCATCAGCAGGCCCTCGCGCGTGTTGACCGCGGCGATGCCCTCGCGGATCGTGCGTATCACCGGCCCGTCGCCGATCGGGCGTCCCTTGGGCGTGTGGCGGGGAAAGTGATAGTCCTGCCATTCCTGGTTCACCGAGCCGGGCACCATGCGGACCAGGCGCTCGTCGCCCAGCACCTCCGGATCCAGCAGCGTGGACGCGGTGAACGGATGGTCGTGCGGCACGCACAGCATGCGCTGGTCGCGCAGCACGATCGGACCGTGGCACAGCCCGTCCGCGCCCAGCGGCAGCCGGCAGAACGCCACGTCGACCGAGCCATCGGCCACGGCGGCATAGTGAGTGACATAGGTCAGCTCCACGAACTCCAGCTCGACGCTGGAGTGGGCCGCCTTGAATTCGGACACCAGCGGCCGATACAGCTCATAGAAACCGCCGCCCAGGAAGCCGATGCGCAGATGGCGCGGCTTGCCCGAAGCCTGGCGCCTGCAATCGTCGATGGCGCTCTTGAGCAGGATGACGGCGGGGCCGGCGCCCCTTCGCAGCGTTTCGCCCAGCGGCGTCAGGGCCACCCGGCGGCTGCTGCGTTCGAACAGCGGGCCGCCCAGCGTCCGCTCCAGCGCCTTGATGGCTTCCGATACCGAAGACTGGCTCATGTGCAGCGCCTCGGCCGCCCGGCCGAAGTGCAGGGTTTCGGCGACGGCTAGGAAACAATCGAATTGGCGCAGATCCATGGCGGCGTTCCTTTCCGGGGCGGGCGGATTCAGTGATTCAATCAATCGGAAAATACGATTGATTGGGTGAATAATACCGCTTGTTCCCCTCTGGCGGCATGGGCAGAATTCGGCCCTTGCATCTGCATTTATCGCAATCTCAATAACGCCAAGGAGAGGGGAATGACCGAATCGCGCACGGCGCGGCCGGATCCGGAAAAATCGGAAGAGCCGATTGAATTCGTGGTGGAAGGGGACCGCGTGCGCGGCACGCTCTACCTGCCGGCGCAAGCCCGCGGCCCTGTCGGGGCCGTGGCGCTGGCGCACGGCTGGTCGATGGTGGCGGGCGGCGATCTGGAGGACTACGCGGCCGCCATCGTCGAGCAGGGTCTGGCGGCGCTGACCTTCGACTTCCGCAACCTGGGCCGCAGCGAGGGCCAGCCGCGCCAGGAAATCGATCCGCAGCGGCAGATCCAGGATTTCCGCGCCGCCATTTCCTACCTGCGCCGCCGCCCCGAGGTGGACCGTGAGCGCATCGGCATCTGGGGCAGCAGCTACAGCGGCGGTCATGCCCTGACCGTGGCCGCGATCGACAAGCGGGTCAAGTGCGTGGTGAGCCAGGTGCCCACCACCAGCGGCTTCCTGGCGGCGCAGCGCCGCGTGCGCTATGACAAGGCGCAGGCCCTGCAGGCGGCGTTCGAGGCCGACCGCGAAGCGCGCGATGCGGGCCTGCCGCCCGCCACGCTGCGCATGGTCGATGCCGATCCCGAGGCGCCGGTGGCGTATCCGGGGCCCGACTCCCATGCGTACATGACCGGCGAAGCGAAGCGTTGCCCCGCCTGGGTCAACGAGGTCACGCTGCGGTCGCTGGAGCTGGCCCGCGCCTATGAGCCCGCCGCGTACATCCGCCGCATCGCGCCCACGCCCCTGTTGATGATCGTCGCGACCGGCGACGGCCTGACGCCCGCCGATCTGCAGCAGGAAGCCTTCAACACGGCCCACCAGCCCAAGCAGCTTCTGCTGCTGCCGGGCGGCCATTACTCCGTCTACACGGAACACTTCGAACGCACCCGCCGCGCGGCCGCCGACTGGTTCGCCCAGCACCTGCGCTGACCCCTCAAGGACAAGACAATGACGACAATAACAATGGAGACACAAGACCGCCGGCGCCGCCTGGCTTCGCTGCGCGCGGCGGCCGTGGGCAACGCCCTGGAGTGGTTCGACTGGACGCTGTACGGCACGTTCTCGGCCTATCTGGCCATGAACCTGTTCGACCCGTCCGATCCCACTTCGGCGCTGCTGGCCACGCTGGCGGTGTTCGCCGGCGGCTTCCTGGCGCGGCCGGTCGGCGGCTGGCTGTTCGGCCGCATCGGCGACCGCTATGGACGCAAGTTCACGCTGGTCCTGACGATGTGCCTGCTGGCCCTGACCAGCCTGGCCATCGCGGTGTTGCCGACCTACGGACAGGCGGGGGTGTGGGCGTCGGTCCTGCTGTTCCTGTGCCGGCTGATGCAGGGCCTGGCGCACGGCGGCGAGTCCGGCGTGGCCTATACCTACGTCGCTGAAATCGCGCCGGCCAAGCGGCGCGGCCTGTGGTCCAGCTCCGTCTTCGTCAGCGTGACCGTCGGCGTGATGGCGGCGACCGGCCTGGCCGCACTGCTGACGTCCTGGCTGGGCAAGGACGCGATGCAGGCCTGGGGCTGGCGCGTCGGTTTCGCGGTGGGCGCGCTGCTGGGCGTCTATGCGCTGTTCCTGCGGCGCAGCGCCAGCGAAAGCGATGTGTTCGAGCATCGCGCGGAAGCGGCGGGCGGCGTGAAGGTATCGCGGCGCCAGGCCTTGCTGATCGCGCGTAACATCATCATGATCGCCGCGGCCTCCAACGCCACCTACTACACCTGGGTGACCTTCGCGCCGGCCACCGCCATCGCGACCAAGGGCATGGATCCGTCGGGCGCCTATACCGCCAGCCTGATCGCGCAGCTGATTTGCCTGCTGTGGCTGCCGGTGTGTGGCTGGCTGGCCGACCGCTACGGCCGCAAGCCGATGGTGATGGCGTTCGGGCTGGGCGTCGCGCTGGCGGTGTTCCCGGTATCGCATCTGGTCACGAATCAGCCGTGGACTCTGTTCGTGGCGCAGCTGATCGGCCTGCTGGTCTGGGCACTGTTGGCGGCCATCTTTCCGGCGGTGGTGGCCGAACAGGTGCCCACCGGCGCGCGCGCCATGGGCGTGGGCTTCATCTCGTCGCTGTCGGTCGCCATCTTCGGCGGCACGGCGCCGTACATCAACACCTGGCTGGGCGCGCAGGGACTGGGCTGGGTCTACACGGCCTACGTGGGCGCGCTGGGACTGATGGCCTTCGCGGGCGGCTTCCTGATCAAGGAAACCGCCGGTGTGGACCTGAACGCCATCCGCCTGCCGGGCGAGCCTACGCGCGAATCCGTCGCCAAGCGTGCGGCCTTCAACTGAATTCCAACTTCTACATCCATTTCTATGAGCAACGTAAATTATCTGGACCTGGCAGGCAAAGTCGCGGTGGTTACCGGCGCGGGCGGCGGCATCGGACGCGCGGTGGTCGCGGCGTTGAGCGAGCAGGGCGCGCGCGTGGTCGCCACCGATCGCGACCTCGCGGCGATGGCGGGCGTGGACGCGGATTGCCGCGAACTGGACGTGACCCGCCCCGCCGCAATCCGGGCGCTGGCGGACGCGGTCGCGGCCGAGTATGGCGCGCTGGACATCTGGGTCAACAACGCGGGCTACATGGATCGCATGCCCGCGCTGGATCTGGACGAGGCCGCCTGGCAACGCACGCAGGACATCAATCTGAAGGGCACGTTCTTCGGCGCGCAGGCGGCCGCGCGGCACATGGTGGCGCAGCGCAGCGGCGCCATCATCAACCTGTCCAGCTATGCCGGCGTGAAGCCGCGCCCGAACTGCGCGGACTATGCCAGCGCCAAGGCGGCCGTGGCGCATCTGACGCAATGCCTGGCGCTGGAATGGAGTCCCATGGGCCTGCGCGTCAACGCCATCGCGCCGGGCTTCATCGAAACGCCCATGAGCAGCTGGATGCATGCCGACGCGGCCACCCACGCCGAATACATCGGCCGCCTGCCCGTGCGGCGGCTGGGCCAGCCCGCCGAGATCGCGGACGCCGTGCTCTATCTGGCTTCGCAAGCCTCCGCCTATGTGACCGGCCATGTGCTGCTGGTCGATGGCGGCGTGTCCAAGACCTGAGGGGCGCGCCATGACGACGCAATCCTATTGGAGCGGCAAGGCCGCCGTGGTGACCGGCGCGGCGCGGGGGCAGGGCGCGGCCGCGGCCCTGCGCCTGCTGCGGGCGGGGGCCATCGTCCATGCGCTGGATGTGCTGCCGGAAGACGACGCGACGTGGCACGCGCTGCGCGCCGAGGCGGGCGCGGACGCCGGGCGTCTGCGGGCACGGGTGGCGGACGTGGCCAGCGAAGCCGGCTGGCGGGCGCTGGCCGTTGAAATCGAGCGCGAGGGCGCGCCGCTGTACGGCCTGGTCAACAACGCGGGCGTGACCCTGCGCAAGACCGTGACGGAGACCTCGCATGCCGAATGGCGGCGTTTGCTGGACATCAACCTGGACGGGCCGTTCCTGGCGATCCACGCGCTCGCCGGCTTGATGCCGGCCGGCGCATCCATCGTCAATACCTCGTCCACCGCCGGCCTGACCGGCTACTTCAGCGCGGCCTATACGGCCAGCAAGTGGGGCTTGCGCGGGCTGACGCGCGCCGCCGCGCTGGAGCTGGCGGGACGGGGCATACGCGTGAACACCGTGTGCCCGGGGCTGGTGGAAACGCCGATGATCATGCAACCCAATGCCGTGCACGATGCCGGCCGGGCCCGGCTCTTCTATGAAGGCAACCGCGACGCCACGCCGCTGTCGCGCGGCGCGGATCCCGACGAGATCGCGGCGGCCGTCATGTTCCTGCTGGGACCGGATGCCTCGTTCATCACGGGCGCGGACCTGCCGGTCGATGGCGGCATGACGGGGGGCGGCGTGTACTGGCGGATCGGCAAGGCCACGGGCAATCTGTAGCCGCCTGACCTGGCGCTGGATGGCGGCGCGGGGCCGCCATCCGAATGCCGCTATCCGAACGCCCCGAAGTCGCCGAACCGGGGCGCTCGCGCGGACACTATTCTCCCTGGGCCTGATGAGCGACTTCGGCCGCGTACTCGGGGCCGCGACGCATGCGCAGGTAGTTCGCGTAGGCCTCGCGGTATTCCGCGCTGTAAATGTCCGGGCCGCTTTCACCTTGTTCCAGCTTGTCCAGTCCGGCCCGCTTCCAGAGCGCCAGGTCGGCCTCGACTTCCGCCCGCGACTCCGGCCGGGCGATCGCGTTGTCGTAGCCCTGGCTGGGCGCGCTCGCGCCCGCAGGAGCCGCATGGGCCTGGACGCCCACGAGAGCAATGGTGATCGACGCAATGGCAGTGGCTAGATTCATCTTCATGGCAGGATCCTCAATCATGGGCCAGGAGCGGGAGGCAGTACGGCTTCCGTAAGGCTCCTGACATCGAGGCTTCACTTTGCGCCGATTGCCGCAGCGGATAAATGCCTGTTCAGGGAAAGAGCTTTCAATAAGACGGGGCAATGCGCCGCGCGCGCCGCCGTGCCGCCAGCCGTGCACAGGCCGGGGCCTGCCCGGCGGACGCCGGAACGGGCGCAGTATCTGGTATAGTTCCCTCCCTTCGGGGCGTAGCGCAGCCTGGTAGCGCATCTGCTTTGGGAGCAGAGGGTCGCGAGTTCGAATCCCGCCGCCCCGACCAATTAAATCAAAGGCTTAGCTCATATTCTGAGCTAAGCCTTTTTGTTTGCACGCGCGGAGCTGAATCTGCTTGAACAAGCGCGCTGGCACCGTGGCTCGGGATCAGTTTTCTTCGGCGCCGGCCAGGGAGGATCGTCGATTCGCCCTCACGGCATCATGGACTGTCAGGACAGCGCCCAGGCCCAGGCCCGCCAGGAAGACGGTCGCGGCCAGAGTGGGCTTCCCTTGCGCGAGCAGTGTCGCCGCCAGCGGGAGGAACGACAAAATGGACAGGTTGTTCAAGGTTTCCGCCGCCGCCAGCGCCGCGCCCTTGTCGCGGTCCGAGCGGTTGGCCAGCACCGTGGTGGCCAACGGGGCGCCTGCCCCCAGGGATGCTCCCCACGCGGCCAGACAGGCGAGCGCGCCCCACAAGGGCAAGGGCGGCAGGTAGAACGCGGCGACCGATGCGAAGAGCAGCACATTGGTGATGACCAGCGCGCGTTCCTCGCCGGAACCCAGGCGTCGCAGCGCGCCGGCGGAAAGATTGCCCACGGCGAGTCCGATGCCGAATGCGGCCGTGCTCAGTCCGACCTGGGCCACGTCCAGGGCATAGCGCAGGCGCAGGACTTCTCCCGACAGCAGAAAGGCGGCGACACCCGTCCCGTTCCACAGTCCCTTGGCGAGCAGGGGGCGCGCGATGCCCGGCTTGCGCAGCCATCGCAGCGGGCGCCGCGCGGCCGGAACCGTCGCCGCCGTTGGGACGCGACCGCCGGGCATGGCCATGCGGCCGACGAGAAAGGCGGCGAGGCAGCCCGCCGAGACCAGCAAGAAAGGCGCGCGCCAGCCTATCCAGCCGGTGAGAACACCGGCGATGGCCGGGCCGGTCGCGATGCCCGCCGTCATGCCGAGCATGACGACGCCCATCGCCGCCGCATGACGCTGGCGCGGCAAGCGTTCGGAGACCAACGCGAAGGCGTTGGGAATGATGACGGCCGAGGCCAGGCCGCCAAGAATCCGCAGCGCCACCGCTATTTCAAAGGTGGGCGCGAGCGCGATGCCCAAGCCGTCCAACGCGAACAGGAACAGGGCGATCAGCAGGAGTCGACGCCCTCCGATGCGGTCTGACAGATGTCCGAAGACGGGCGCGGCGAGCGCATACGCAAGGGCATAGCTGGAGACCAGCCAGGTGATCTGGCCGGAATCGACGCCGAAGGCGCGACCGAGCGGGTCCAGCATCGCCGAGAGCATGAACTCGCTCGCGCCGACGAAGAACACCGACATGGAAAGCATGGACAACAACGGGCCGTTGTTGCCCGCAAGAGCAATCGTTTTGGAATGGGGCATGCCTTTCCTCGTGTAAACACACGTGTGGGGAAGGGGGGACGCGTGGAGGGATCAATGCCGCCAGGGAGGCGGCGCGTCACCGGGACGGTGGCGCGGAATGACGGAGTGCGCTTGGCAGGGGTGGCCGCAAGGACCGGGGAGCATCAGGGCCGGCGGCGCGCCGGATCAGATGCGCCATGATAGGTGCTTGCGACGGGCTTTTCAAGCCGCGCCGCCTGCGCGTCACTCGCCCGTATCGCCGGCGCCCGACGCCGCCGCCCGATGCGGTCGCGTGGCTGTCGCGTAGCGGTTGCGGCCGGCGGCCTTGGCCCGGTACAGCGCCTTGTCCGCTTCCTGCAGCAGCCGGCTCAAGGTGTCGCCATCGTCCGGAAAGACCGCGATGCCGATGGATCCGCTCAGGTCCACGAGCACGCCGGGGTAGGGGGCGGCAAGCGCCGCGTTCAGGTTCCTGGCGACCTGTTCGGCGGCATCCTGGCCGCCGGCGTCCAGCAGCACCACGAATTCGTCTCCGCCGAAGCGCGACAGTACGTCCGAGCCGCGCAGCGCGCCGCTCATGCGCTCGGCCGCGATCTTCAGGATCCGGTCGCCGGTGCCGTGGCCATAGGTATCGTTGACGATCTTGAAGCGGTCCAGGTCGATCGCCAGGATGGCGACGGAACGCGAGGTGCGCGCCGCCGCCGCCAGCGCGTGCGACGCCAGTTCCGTGAAGAGCACGCGGTTGCACAGCGAGGTCAGCGGATCATGGTAGGCGAGCCTTTGCGTATCGGACAGCATCTGGCCGGCATGGCGCAATGCGCTGCCCAGCAGGGCGGTTTCGCGATAGCGGGTGGGCGGGACGGGCAGGGTATCGCCTCGGCCCAGGGCGATGGCGGGTTCGATCAGCGCGGTGATGGACGTCCGGATCCGCAGGGCCAGCCGATAGGCTGCCCAGATGCCCATGGCGATGATCGCCAGGCTGACCGCCAGGACCCAGATCATGGAGCGCCACAGGTCGGCCTGCAGCGACGCGATGGGCGCGCCGATGGCCACGGCCCACATCCTGTCCCGGCTATGGCTGAAAGCCGTCAGTACCGGCACCCCCTCCTTGGTCTTGCTGTGCAGCGTGCCGTCCTGCTGGCTGCGCACCGCGTCGGCCAGCGTCGGCACGGCATGCTGGCCGATATACCGCGCTTCTTCGCGCGTGCGGCCCACGATCAGCGCCTCCTTGTCCAGCGCGGCCGCGACCCATCCCGTCGGCAAGGCCTGCCTGCGCAGGATCTGGCTGATGCGCTGCGGCCTGATCTCGGCGAACAGGCTGTACTGGACCTGGCCTTGCAGGGTCACCGGAATTCCGATGGCGATGGTCTGCTCGCCGCGCAGGGCGGTGTTGAACAGGTTCGTGACGACGCCCTGCGGCGACCGGGCCTGTTGCCGGACCGAGTCCGGCAGGACGCTCCTGATCGGGGGGCTGGGATACGGCGCGCTGCTGTTGGCCACCAGCATGTCCTGGCTGTCCACCAGCACGTAACCATCGACATTCTGCAATTGCAGCGCATCCTGCAGCCGGCGATGGAAGGCGCCCAGCTTGCCCTGCTGCAGTTCCTCGGACGTTGCCAGTATCCGCAGGCCGGATTCGATGCCGCGCAGCTCGCGCTCCAGTTCGGCGACCAGCGTGCGCGCCATGCTGACGGCGGTCTCATAGACGCGGTCCTTGCGCAGCAGGTAGTCCTCGTAGGCGGCCGCCGAGGCCACCAGGATGGTCGGCACGGTACAGGCTATGCCCAGCCAGAGCAGGGCGCGTCGGATGGAGGGCAGCTTTCGAGGCGAGCCATGCTCATCATCGATTGCCGCCATGGCCTTTTTCCTGCAGACGGGGTTCAGTCATCGTGGCGGGCATGGTGCGTAGCAGTAATCCGGATTCTGGCTACATGGTTTAATTTCTTCGATAATGATCTGAAAGCTTGCGGTCATAGTCAAACACTAAATCGGGGTGTGTGGTCTATGGGGAAGTTTGTAACAACGCTGGTTTTTGTTATCGGACTTGTCTTCGCTGCAACGGTGCCGATTTACTTTGGGCTTGAACTATCCACGCAATTCGCCATCGAGCGGGCCAAGACGCAGGCCAGGACGCTCTCGGCCGCGGTGCTGGCGCGCGCGGACCTCGTGTCTTCGCAGCTGCAGGACCTGAGCCAATCGCTGCGCGCGTTGAGTGGAAAGCTGCCCTGCGCCGCGTATGCGCAGTCTGAGATGGGCAAGCGGGTCTTGCAGTCCCCGGTGCTGCGCGCCATCGCCTATGCCGACGGAACGCGCATCGTCTGTTCTTCATTGGGACGCACGCTGGACGGCCTGGACCTCGGTCCGCCGGACTTCGTGTCCCTGCAGGGCATGCGCGTATGGCCGGACGTGGCGCTGCCGGCCGCGCCGGAATTGCGGTACATCGCGCTCTCCTTCAACGGCTACACGATATTCCTGAATCGCGGCGACTACGTGAACGCGATGACGCTGCTCGAGCCGTCCGCGACCATCGGCTTGTTCTATCCCGGCGAAACCAACCGCTTTTTCGGCATCGGCTATGTGAAGCCGGAATGGCTGCAGAGCGCGGCGACCAGACAGGCCGTGGTCGGGGAGCTGTCGGGCACGGTGCTGGCGATCCTGCCGTCCTCGCGGTTCCAGCATGTGGCGGTGGTGGCCATTCCTCCCGAGGCGTATCTGCACGACTTCGCGGGCACGCGATGGGCGGTCGCCGCGGCCGGCGGGATCGCCGGCGTGATGCTGTGCGGCGTGATCCTGTGGCGCAAGCGATGGGCCCGCGACATGCCCCAGCTGCTGCGCCGGGCGATACGGGACCGGGAGTTCTATCTGGTCTACCAGCCCATCGTCGATATCCGGACCAAGCAATGGATAGGCGCGGAGGCGCTGCTGCGATGGAAGCGCCCCTATGGCGCCGAGCCGATGGGGCCGGACATCTTCATACCGGCGGCTGAGCGTTGCGGCCTGTCCGAGGAGATCGCGGCGCTGGTGTTCGATCTGGTGGCCGAGGACCTGCCGATCATCGAATCGCATGTGCGGGGCTTCTACGTCTCGTTGAACATCTCCGCCAACGAGGTCAAGTCGGGATCGGGCCGGGCGCTGGCCGAAAGGCTGCTGCAGGAGACCGGCCTGCCGCCGTCATGGATCATCATCGAGCTGACCGAGCGGGGGTTGCTCGAGGAGAACGCCAGGGAAACCATAGACGGCATCCGCGCGCTGGGGGTGAAGGTCGCGATCGACGACTTCGGCACGGGCTATTCCAGCCTGGCCTACCTGGGGGCGTTTCCGGTGGATTACCTGAAGCTCGACAAGGTCTTCACGCAAGGGCTCTCCGAAAGAGGCGCCAAGCGCACGGTGGCGATGCAGATCATCGAGCTGGCCAAGTCCCTGGAGATCGAAGTGATCGCGGAAGGCGCGGAAACCGAGGAACACGTCAACGAGGTGGCCGCGCACGGCGTTTCCAAGGTGCAAGGCTGGTACTTCGAGCGCGCCCTGGCGCTGGAAAAGCTGCTCGAGGCGCTGCCCGTGAAGGGCGGGCGCGTCCTGCACGAGGACGGGCAGGACGCCGACGAAGCGCAGGCGCGGCAGCATCCCGCCGGCTAGGGGTGGATTTCGTGCGGGCGTATCTGCGGGGCAGCACACTAGCGGCCTGGCCGCCGGGAACCGTCCTGGCCGCGCCGCACACTCAATCCCTGCGCGGGACGCCGGTAGCTGGACCGCCGGCAGGGCGCGCGCCTTCCTGATCCACGGCGCCTGCCCGTCCGCGCATCGCGTCGGCCGACGCGGATCCACGCACGCACAGGGAGACCCGGATGACGATCAACCGCGACAGCATCAAACCGCATGGAGGCCCGCTGGCCGCCGGCAAGCCCGTCCTGCCGACCGCGCGGCCGGCCCAGGAACGGATCTCGGGCCTGGTCGCGGTCGTGCCGCCATCGCACGCCGGCCGGTCATATGCCAGCCGCTTCCATTCCGGCCTGGCCGGACTGTGGGCCGCCATCAAGGCATGCTTTTCCCCGGACGCCAGGACGCAGGCAGGCGAGACGGCCCGGCGCCCGGCAGCGGCGGCCACCGTGACCCGGGAGGCGCCGGCGGCGCAGGCGCCGATCGATCCCGTGGCAAGCCAGCGCGAGGCGATGGAGCAGCTGTATGCCGCCCTGGAGCAGCCGGCCGCCGACGGCGACAACCTGGACGCCGTGGTCCAGGGACTGCGCCGGGCTGTCGGAGGGCCGCAGGCGGAACGCCTGGCGTTCGCGCAGACGCTGGATGCCGCGATAGACAAGGCGATGGACCGGTACCGTGACTTTCACATGCCGGATTCCGATTCCTTCATCGAGTCCAGGCTGTGCCATCTGAAACGGCATCCTGACGTGGCCGAAAAGGTGTTGAGCGCGCTGCCGCCTGCGTTACGCGCCAAGGCCCAGACGCTGCTGTCGACCATCACCTGGAACATGGGCCATGGCCATGCCGAGGCGTTCTCCTTCCTGCTGCTGGCCCGCAAGGTCCAGGCAAGCATGGCTTGCGTCACGGCGGATGATGCGCGTTCCACGGGCGACAACCCCTATCTCGACCAGGCCCTGCGCTCCCCCTCGGGCTTGGCCTATGATGCGCCGGACCTGGGCTTGCCCGGCCTGACGCTGGGTACGCCTGATGTGCGTCTTGTGGACCTGGTGGAAAACCTGTCCTGGCGCTATCAATCCGGGCGCTACCCGGCCAGCCATGGGCCGGAGGTGACGCGCGCGGCGATGACCGGCTTCAAGGCCCTGACCCCACAGGAGCTGGACAAGCTGGAACTGGTCACACGGCTGCGCTGCGGCCAGCAGAAGTTTGCCGTGGCGACCGGGGATCACGTTCTTACCGGCGAGCAGGGGCAGCCGCTACGTGACTTCATGCGCGATGCGCTGCGGGCCTGCTACGAGGCGCGCATCGGCCAGGAACTGGCCTCATGCGCGCGCGACCTGCGGTTGCAGGGCTTTCCGCAGAGCTACGCCGGCAACATGCAGGCGGCTCGGTCGATGATGGTGGCCGTCGCTGGCAAGGTGCTGGGCAGCGCCGGCCATTACGCGCACACGCTGGGCGCGCCGCTGCCGCCCGATGCCGCCACAGCTGCCCGCCAGTTGCTCAATGCCGGCCTGGCGCAGCAATCGGCAGAGGACGCCGAACTGATCATGGGCCTGCTGGAAGGCGCTAGCGGGATGCCGCGAGCGACGGACTGATCCCGCTCGTTCCCGCGTTCTCGCGCAAGGAACGGGCGCTTCCCTGGATTCCCGTCGCCGGCTCAGATGGCGATGGGTTCCAGCCAGCTCCGCTCCACGACGCGAAAGCCGATCAACACCGGCCGTTCGCCGGACGGCACTTCCCGCACCGGGCGGACGGCGCTATCGTCGTGGCGCTCCCAGCCGGCGGCCGTCTTGCGGTACATCCAGTAGTGGCCGACGTTCGCCTCATCGTCGAGAGGGTCCGCATCCGCCACGCCATCGTGCATCACCACGGCGACGGGCTCCAGCGTGACCAGGTATTCCTGCTCCACCTCCAGATCCATGATGCGCAGGCTGACCGTGCCTTCATAGCGGATGCGCGTGGCGGCCAGGTCGGCCGCGCCCACGGGAAATCCGATGCGCAGGTTCAATCCCTGCAACTCGTTGATGTTGCGCGCCGCCAGGCCGTGCGCGCAGTACGGACCGGATTCCCCTGAGTGCGCCGGCATGTCGCTCAGGGACTTGTTCAGGATCGATTGCAGATCAAGGCCGCCGTCATGGCGTTCCAGCCTGACATTGACCAGGCTGGTTGGCAGGCCGTAAGGCTCGGTCGGCAGGCCGGCGCCGGGAATCCTGCAGAGCCGCAGCCGGTGCGAGGGCTGGTTGTCCAGGTCCATTGCCGCGATCAGCCCTTCCGCGAAGTCCGCCGCGTCGTGTTGCCGATAGGGCGACGCGTTGCGGAACAGCGCGAATTCGGGAGCGTCCTGCAATACGGAAAACAGCTGGCGCAGATCCGGCTCCAGCGCATCGGCTCGGGTCGTCAGCGCGCCCATGAAGTCCGCGATGGCCCGATGCGACGCGGTTGCGCTGGCCGGCAGCCGTGGCGAGTCGGGGGGACGCTGTACCGCCCGCGGGCCGTACGCGCTCAGCACGAACTTCAGCGCGGCGTTGGCGTAGCAGGTGTTGCCCAGGTTCGGCAGGCCGGGCAGCGGGGGCGAGGGCGGCTCCGTGCCGGTCTGCGCGGCAGGGGGCTTCATGGGCCGTGGCCTGGAGGCATGCGGGAGGATGGATGGCGTGGCGCGGGAGCCGGAGGGCGCCTGGTCCCGAGCGCCGCCAGGAGGCTGGCTTTGCCGGTTCCGTTCGAGATCGTTCCTGGCTCGCGAGATCACCCTGGGCGTCAGCGCGCCATCCAGGCTTATCCTCACGCGCCGCAGCATGCCCGATGTGGCCTGGGCGCCGTATTCGCAGGACAGGGCATGCAGGAACAAGCCGGTCGCGCGGGCGTTTTCCATTCGATAGCGCCTGGGCGCTGGAAAATTCTTCAATAGCGGCACGCAGCTGAGCAGCCTGACGAACAGCCCGGGCTGGCGGGCGCCGGCGATGGCCGGGTCGCCCTTGGCGTTGTCTATCAGGACAAGGCGGGCGTGTTGCGATGGCACGGAGAGAAAGGCGTTGAGGGCGATGCCCATGATGGCCTCTTGAGGTTGGGTTGGCGGCGGGCACTGGAAGTCGTTGGCATGACCGTCCGAGGCCATGCCCGGCATCACGAGCGGGGGCTTTTCCACCAGCCTGGCTGCTCGTCCTCCTGCATCGTGCTCAAGAGGTCTCCCTTCGTGCGAGTCAGGCGGCCACGCCCCACGCAGAGCCAGTCCATGTTCTTCCAGCGGTTATTGCTGTCCGCGGGAAGGTGCGTGATGCCGGTGCGATTGATGTTCGCCTCGGTCAGCGCAAGCCGATACAAAGCCGGGATGCTCGCGTTGGACAGCTGGGGGTTGCCGCTGAGGTCAAGCTTGCTCAGTTTCGTGTATGGGGGGACTTTTGATACGGAAAGCTGAGGGCTTCCGTTCGCGCCGATCTCCTGGTCCGGCAGATACAGGACTTCCAGCGCGGGCAGGCTGAGCAGGGCATGGACGCCCTTGGCGGTCACATGGCCTTTGCGCAGGATGATTTGTTCCAGGCTGGCGGACACCGCCAGAACGCCGATGTCCGCGTCGTCGATGCCGGTGTTGGACGCAGTGAGCATCTTCAAGCCTGGCAGCCGTCCCGCCGAGGTCAGCAGTTGCCGCAGCCCGGGCATCGGTCCTTCCAGATAAAGATCCTCCAACGACTCGGGCAGCGGAAAGGCGCCGCCGCCTGGAACGAAGTCGCGGATATGCTCCAGGGTCAGGCTCTTGATGTGCAGGTTGTGCGTCTCGCTCAGCGCCTGCATCGCTTCCTGCGTGATGCGGACGCCGTCGAAAAAGACGTGCTGCGTGCCGGGCGGGAACAACTTGACGTGATCGGCCGTCACCATCGTGACGCGGTTTGCGCTCAGCTTCACCGTGTTCTGGCCTATGCGCCATTTGGATGAGCTCTCCGCGAACCGGCGCAGCTCGTCCTTGTCGGGTCGCTGAATCGGCTCGCCGACGACCGGTTTCTGAGCGGGGGGCTGCTTGTGCGGGGCGGCGGGCGGCGCGGACGGGTTCCAGCCGCTGGCCATGCTGTTTCCGCTTGCCGTCGTCTGCAGCGCCGGTTTCGAGGATCCCGTGGCGACGCGTTCCAGCTGTTGCCAGAATGTCCTGGCGGATCCCTGGGCGCCGCCTTGCGGCGCGTCCAATGGTGCCTGGGGAGGCGCAGGCTTGCCGGCCGGCTTGGGCTCCGACACCGTCGGCTTGGGTGGCGCACCGCTTGACTTGGGCGACACGCCAGTCGAGGGTTGCGGCGGCTTGTGCGGCACCCGGTCCTTGCCGGGCGGGGCCGTCTTGAAGCCCGCGTTGCCGGCGGGCGGGGCGGGCTTGCGGTCTTGCGGTGGCGTGGCGCCGGGATCAATCTTGGGGAGTCTTCCTATCGTCATCGTGCATGTTCCTTGAGTCGCCTGCGTTGTGCAATGGCGCCCGGGCATCGCGCCGTTCCGTCCTCGTCCCTGCCCGTTGATCGGGTGGGGCCGCTACTGGATATTGGCGAGTTCTTCCATTTCGATTTCGTTCTCGGGACCCACTGGCGGGTCGCCGTCGCGGCCTCCGATCCGGTCGTCGGCAAGGGCTTCCTGCGGTGGTTGCTGATCGTTCTGCCGCGGATTTCCCTGCGACGCCACCTGTCCCGCGTTCTGCTGGGGGGGCGGCTCCACGGCCAGGTTCTGCGGCGGCGCTCCATCTCCGGCGGGGACTCGGATCAGCTGTCTCGCGGGGTCGGCGAACAGCGCATTGACGGCGCAGCCCGCCAGGGCGAAGGTCACCAGCTTCATTTCGGTCGATGCGTTCGTCGCATCGATGATTCCAGGGGCGATGCTGGACGCGGCCCAGGCGACGGCCAGGCCCAGGGCAACCTTCATGCCCAGCTGTGCGCAGGGTTCGGGCACGACGTGGCGGTTGTCATGGGCATAGCCACGGTCGTGGGTGAGGTTCTGATAACGGTCCGTGCCGCGCGCCCAGTCATAGGCATTGCCGAGCAGGCTGCCCGCGGCGCCCAGGCCCGTGTGCGAGCCGATGGCGGCCGCATAGCTCGCCGTCAGCGCGGGAATGGACAGCAGCGACATCCTGGGCAGGCTGTCGCAAAGGCAGCGGACGATCTGCATGACGTCCGCCGTGATCTGCTGCCGGTTGCCTGCCGGCTGCCATTGCGTGGCCTCGCGACTGTGCAGATTGGCGATGAAGGACTGCACGACTTTCGATGACACCGCGCCCGCCACGTTCGACAGATACGGCGCCAGCCGCTGGGCCAGCTGCTCCGCCGAAGCGGCCGAGAGCTTGAGGAATGGCATCGCGGCAAGCGCGGAGCCGGCGCCAAACAGCAGCGCCCCGCCGGCCGCGCCCGCGGCCTTCCATTTTCCGGTGGTTTCCGCGCCGGCATACTTTTCCACGATCCGGTAGCCCGCCATGCCGCCGATGATGAGGGCCGCGGCCCCGCCGATGGCCGCCGTGGAGTACACCGCGTGGCTCAGCGCGTCGCGCTGGGCCTGCGGTGAGCCGACGTAGTCCTTGACCGCCTTGCTCACGGCGCCGAAGACCGCGCCAGAACAGGCCGCGCCTATGACCTCCTTGGCGCGCACTGCATATCTGTGAGGGTCTCGTGCCTGTTGCTTTACCCAGTTGATTCCACCAGTAATGCTGACCATGATGTACCTCCCATGACGGTTGCGGATCAGGAGTGCATGCGCGGATCCATCAGCGGATCGGGCCTGGAGGCCGCCAGTCGCGTCAGCACGGTTTCTCCACGGCGCCACATCAGCGCCAGCTCGGCCAGGATGCAAAGGTGGGACGCGAGCCGTTCCGGCGTTGCGTCGGCCAGGCGTTGATAGGCCAGCAGCAGGACGTTGCCGGACTCCGGATTGACCGCGAAGCTGCTGCCGATCGATCCGCTGTAGAGCTGCAGATTGGTGTGCAGCAGGCCCAGGTATTCCCCGGCAGGATCGTCCTGCGGCAGCGGGCCGAAGTCGCAATAGATGAGGATGTCGTCGCGGCCGAGGCTGTCGTCATGGATCAGGGTGAAGGCGACTTCGCCGATGTGCAGATTGCCGTGCTCGAGGATGTCGGCGGTGTTCGCCGCCTGCACGTGCTCGCAGAAAGCGCTCAGCAGTTCGGTATATGCCTGTTGACTCATGAGTGGCTCCTGTGAAGTTGAGGGGAGGGCTGCTCGCCGCGCCGCCTGGCGCCGCAGCGGGCGCCGCAGTGGAACAGCACCGTGAGCACGAGATAGATCGCGCCCAAGAGCGCCAGCGCGCCATGCAGCCCCAGGGTGCTGGTCGCCGCGCCCACGATCAGCGGGCCGGCCATTTGGCCCAGCTTGTCCGACGCGCGCATCAGTCCCAGTGCGCCGGCGGTGCCGTAGCCCTGCACTTGCGGCAGGGCCAGCATGTAGGGCGCCTGGGACGCGCCCAGGCAGCAGCTGGCCAGGGCCAGCGTCAGCACGGCGACCGTCGCGGCGATCAGGCCGCTGTTGAAGTACAGGCCCAGCATGCCGGCGCTGCCGATCAGGCCGCCCAGGACGATCCAGCGCTTCTTGGCGCGGGTACGGTCCACCAGCTGGCCCATGAGCGGGCCCAGGTAGATCACGCCCAGTCCATACACCATCAGCACCCGGCCGATGCTCGACGCGGCCACGCCCTCCGCTTCCAGGTACAGCGGCAGCGCGTAGGAAAGCAGGCCGACCTGGGACATCGCGAACGGCGTCACGCTGGCGATCAGCAGCAGGGCGAAATCCCGGCTGCCCAGCAGGCTCGCGGTCCTGCGCAGGTGTTCGCGCGCGGTCGTGGCGATCATGCTGGCCCCCAGCGTCGGGGAGGGATGGGCGCCGCCGTTGTACGGGCGCAGGAGCAGCAGTACGCCGGCCAGGGGCGGGAGCAGCGCGACCGCTCCCGCGACGAACACGGCATGCGGACCCAGCTGCTCCATCAGCATCGCGCCGACGGCGGCGCCGGAGAGATGCCCCGCGAACAGCCCGGCGATCAACCCCGTCATGTTGCGCCCTCGGCAGTCCGCCGGGCTGCGCGACACCACCAGGCCCTGCAAGCCCATCCAGGTCAAGCCGTATCCCAGGCCGACCAGGCCGCGAGCCAGGATGAACTGCGGCAAGGTCGCGGCGGCCAGGCAGGCGAACATGCCCGCGCAGCTCAGCGCCAAGCCGATCAACACCGGCACGCGCCAGCTTTTCAGGTCGCTCAGGCGGCCCGCGCACAGCGCGGCGACCAGGCCGCAGGCCATCTCGGCGGAGATGGGCAGCGCGATCATGAGGTTGGGAGGCAGCGACAGGCCATCGGCCGGCAGCGAGCGCGCGAACAGCGGCAGGAATCCCAGCGGCAGCGCCCAGGCAAACAGGAAGCCGAACATGACGGGCCGGGTCGCGCGGCCCACGTCACGGCCGTCCTGCGTGATGGCGCCGGCCGTGGGGCCGCGTCCGGCCAGCAGCGACAGGAGCAGCAGCATTTCGATGGCGGCGACCATGGCCACGGCGATCACCGTGGCCGCGTCCAGGGCGCGCGCCAGCACGCTGGAGGCAATCACCGCCTGGGATAGCTGGATGATCAGGCTGCCGCGCGACTGGGGCGGCGCGCTGGTCGCGCCCAGCGGCAGCGTGATGGTCAGTTCGCCGGGCTGGCCGGAGGCGCTGGCGTCCGGCGCGCCGCCGCGCGCCAGCGCCTGGCCGTCCGCATCGGCCAGCTCGACGCTGGCGATGGTGGGGAAGGTCGCGATCAGCCGGTCGAACGGCGCCTCGACGCCGCGCAGCCTGCCGGTCTCCACGCCGTAGGCCAGCACGCGGTTCAGGTCGCGCTGCAGGCCTTCGGCCAGGTCCTGGGCATTGCCTCGGGTCACGTCCAGCCAGGCGCCGCGAAAGGTATGGATGGTGTATCCGGCATATACGCCCTGGGCGATCATCAGGGCCAGCAAGGGCGCGGCGAAACGGCCGCGCCGTCCGCGCACCGGGCCCGGCGGCGCGAAGATGCGGCGGGAGGCCACGGCCAGGCCCAGGCCGGCGACAAGCGTCACCAGCACCAGCATGCGCAGATTGTCCTTGACCAGCGCGCGCGATGCTTCGGTATTGCGCTGCGTGGACAGGATCACGGCGCCTTGCGTGACGCCGGCCGCGTCGCGCAGCGGCGTCGCCAGCGTCACGCTGCCGGGCAGGCGCAGCGTCAGCGCGCCGCCGGCGCGCCGCGTCATGCCCTTGGGCAGCACGTCGGTGGCGGGCACGCCCAGGGCGCGCAGCAGTTGCGGCACGCCAGGAACGGCGCGCTTCTCGGCGGCCAGCTCGCGGCCACCCAATAGATGGACGGCCGCGCCGCCCAGGTGCGCGGTCGCCTGGACGCTGTCGTGCAGATGACGGGCCAGCCCGAAGTACTGGCCCAGCGGCTTGCCCAGGCGCATCCCATTCTCGACGCGTCCGCCGATCTGGCGCGCGGCCACCTCCAGGCGGTCGGCGGTCATGTCGGTGATCTGCCGGTTCAGGGCCGACAGGCTGAGCACGCCGATCAGCGCCTGCGCCAGCAGCAGCATGGCCAGGCAGCCCAGCGTCATCGGCAGCGCGGGGCGGGCGCGAGTCTTGCGCCACAGGCGGCGCAGCAGGTGTCGCGCGCGCCTCAGCATGGCCGGGCCGCGCGCGCAGTCGGGGAAGGGGAGAGTAAATGCGTGGCGTGGGGCATGGCGTCGTCGTCCGTCTCGTCGGTTCGCTAATGTGAAATTGAGTGACGGCTTGGCGAATCCGGGTTCCGTCCGCGTGGCGGCGCGCCAGGGAACCGAGGCGGATCGGGGGTGACTCAGAGGGCCTTGCCCTCATTCCCGGACCGAACATGATCCTGCGCTTCCTGCTTGCCGCGCTGCTCTGCCTGCCTCATCCCGCCTGGCCCCAGAATGGGCCGCGCGACCTGGCGGGGCCGCCCCAGACCGCTTTCTTCCCGACCGCGCCGGTGGCCAAGGCGAACGGCGCGAAGTGGCGCATCGGCTACTACGAAAGCGGCGACTACGACGACTACCCGCGCGTACTGCGGGCGATCGCCGCCGGGCTGCAGGAGCTGGGCTGGATCAGCCTGCCGGCGATTCCGCAGAACCTGGGCGGCCGCGAACTCTGGCAGTTCCTGGCGCGCAACGCGCGCAGCCAGACCATCGAGTTCGTCGGCGACGCCTATTGGAAGCCGGCCAATTTCGACGAGGCCTCGCGTCCGGCCGTCAGGCAGCAGGTGGGCGTGCGTCTGGTCCAGGGTCAGGACATCGATCTGGTCATCGCCATGGGCACCTGGGCCGGGCAGGACATGACCGCGCTGGGCGCGCCGGTGCCCACCATCGTCGCGTCCACCAGCGATGCGGTCGGCGCGCGCATCGTCGCCAGCGCGCAGGACAGCGGGCTGGAGAACATGCACGCGCGCGTCCAGCCGGAGCGCTACCAGCGGCAGCTGCGGCTGTTCCACGAGATCGTGGGCTTTCGCAAGCTGGGCCTGGTCTACGAGGACAGTCCCTCGGGGCGCAGCTATGCGGCGGTCGACGCGGTGCGGCAGATCGCGATGGAGAAGGGTTTTTCCGTGCGCGCCTGCGACGCGCGCGCCAGCGGCGTCAGCGCGCGCGAGGCCACCGCCAATGTCCTGCATTGCTACCAGGAACTGGAGGGGCGCGTGGACGCCATGTATGTCACCGTGAGCCGGGGATTGACCCCGGCCGCCGCCGCGCAGCTGGGGCAGATCCTGCGCGCCGCGAAGATCCCGAGCTTCTCGATGCTGGGCTCCGAGGAAGTGCGCGCCGGCCTGCTGATGAGCCTGGCGCAGGCGGACTACTCCTACGTGGGGCGCTTTCATGCGGAGACCATGGCCCGCATCTTCAACGGCGCCAGGCCGCGCCAATTGACCCAGGTATGGGTGGACCCCGCCAAGATCGCGCTGAATCTGGAAACGGCCCGTCTCATCGGCTTCGAGCCCACGGTGGACATGCTGCTGGCGGCGGACGAGGTCTACGAGACGCGCTGAGCGCCGGCCGCTCTTGCTGTCCGGTCGATCCCGCGATCCGTGCTCAGGACGGGATATCCAGGGCGCGCCAGCGGGCCAGCAGGCCGAGGCGGGCGGCGCTGTCGCCGCCGCAGCGCCACAGGCGCAGCATGCGGTCGGCGCCGGTGCTGCGCGTGGCCACGCAGTGGCGCGCATAGGCCAGCCAGGGCCGGTCCCCGGGTTCCAGTCCGTCGTGGGCGACCTGGACCACGTCCCGCGCCAGGGCATGAACGGCATCGTCGGCCAGCGCATCGCGGATGGCGATCTGGCGCAACGCGCGCAATCGGTGCCAGCCCCAGTCGCGCATCAGCGCTTCGGCCTGGGCCAGGTTGCGCAGCAAGCCCAGCTGCAGCGCCGAGGGCGCCAGCGGCGCGCTGCGCGCGATATCGGCGCCGGCTTCATCGGCCAGCTGGCGGTCCGGAAACACCGCGCCGGGCGCGCGGCCTTCGATGTAGCCCTGCGCGCCCAGGCGCTCGAACAGGATTTCCAGGCCGCCCGGCCGATCCCACATCTCGCGCAGCTCGCGCAGGTCCAGCGGCGCGTCGAGCCGGTAGCGCCAGCGCGCGTCCAGGAAATGGGCGAACTGCGAATAGATGAAATGCGCGGCCTCGGGAACCAGCGACGATTCCCGGCCGGTCGAGCCGTCGCGGGCGGACCAGCGCGGCGCCGCGAGAAAGCGGGCCAGGCAAGGCGCGCCGCGCAGATAAAGCGGCGCGGCGCGCTTGTAGTCCTGCGAGGGCGCGGCCGGCAGCGCGCGGCTGGCCGTGGCGGGGCCGAACATCCAGCGGAAGTGGTCCCCCAGGTCCTCGAACGGCTGGGGCGGCAGCTGCTGCAGGTAATGATCGCCGGCGTAGCGCGCGTGGCGGAACATGCGATCCCACATGGTCAGGCGGTTTTCCTTCAGGCCGGTTTCGCGGCCGGCCTGCAGCGGGCTGTTGGCGAACAGCGCGATGGCCGCCGGCGCCAGGCCCAGGGTCACGTTCAGGGCGCGGCAGGCCAGCGCGGCCGGCACGGAGGTGCAGGGGCTGTTCTGCGCCTTGGCGTCGATGCCCACGCGGTGCAGCCAGCCGCGATGATCCACCAGCTCGTCGTAGATGGGGCGGGGCGCGCGCACCCGGCGATACCACTCGGCATCCAGCGTGCAGGCGGGATGCTCCGACGCGTTGAGCAGCACCGCGTCCTCGGCGGCCAGCGCGGCCTGGGCGTCGGCCAGTTCGCGCCATACCTGGCGGGCCAGCCGGTCCAGGCCGCCGGCACGGCCCGCGACCGGCGCGAAGGAGGTCTCCAGCAGGTTGAAGCCGTTGTCCACGCCGCTGACGCCGTGCTCGCCGAGCACCGCGATGTCGCGCCCGCCCTGTGCCGCGAGGCGCGCCGTTGCGTCCCGGCCGCGCTTCAGCCCGGCCAGCGTGTCGAAGTACCGGGCGACGGGATGGCTCAGGCCGGAGTCGCGGCGCGCGACGACCATTTCCATTTCCAGGCCGAGCGTGGCGCCGGGCGACGGCGCGGGGGGCACGCTCGTATCGGCGGGCGGCGTCGCGGCCCTGGGCGGGCAGGGGAAGGCGTGGATCATCGGCTGGCCTGTTCGGAGTCTCAGCGCCTTGTGTCGCGCCACGCGGGCCAAAGTTCCCGATGCCATCGCGCGGGGCGAAGGAACCGGCGCGCCGCCGGGGTTACACAGCGGGCGGTATTTCCTCAACGGCTCGCGCCGCCCTGGCGCGCGGACCTTGCCGACGAGCCCTTTCCCTTCTTACGGAGCTGCTCCATGGATGTGCATACCCTTGTTTCCCAGCTCGGCGATCGTACCGGAACGCCGCTGGCCCTGGACGAAGACGGAACCCTGACGCTCATGTTCGAGAACGACGTGGAAGTCACGATGGAGTACGACGATGAACTGAACGTGCTTCAGCTCTATGCGGTGATCGGCGAGGATCCGCTGGACGACGATATCCGCCTGACGCTGTACGGCACCCTGCTGGAAGCCAACATGGCCGCGGGGGGCATCTCCGGCGGCACCCTGGCGCTGGACGACGAGAGCGGCGAACTGCTGCTGACGCGCGAGATCGATCTGTCCGTGGCGGACCTGGACCATCTGGCCAACGCCACGGAAGCCATGGCCGAAACCGCCGCGCAATGGCGCGACATCCTGGATACGCCGCTGCAGGACGAGGGCGAGGAAACGTACAGCGAATCCGACGCCCTGGCCTGAGCGGAAACAGGGAGGGCGGAGAAGGCGGGCCGTCCGCCGCTTCGGAAATACGCGTCGCGCACGACGCTTCAGCGGGAACCGTCCGCGCCCGCGCGGCCACTCAGGGAATGCGTATACGACAGCTGCGCACCGGAAGACCGCCACGGCCGCCTTGGTCCGATGCGCGGCGCCGGGCTGGGCCTGCCCCTGTCGGAAAACACGGTTCAGACGCGCGACTGAACCGACTACAGAGACGAGAAAATGACGATCATATCGACCCTTAACGCCGCCAAGCAGGTGGCGCGCAATGACAAGCAGGACTACGCCGCGACGTCGATGGGCACGCTGGGGAACCTGAAGTTCCTGCTGACCGGAGGCACCATGGCGCGACGCCCCGAGGGACTGTTCGGGCGGCTCGGCACGGGCCTGAAGGCGTTCAAGATGGCGGTGTTCAGTTCGTCCTCCCAGCGCGCCGAGATTCGCAAGCAGGGGCAGGAACTGCGCGCGATGAAGCGTTGCGGCCATCTCTACGGCAAGCTCACCGCGGACCTGACCGAGCCCAGGAATGTCGCCAGCGTGGCAAGGACGCTGGCCCGCATGGGCGCGTCGGTGCCGCAGGGACAGGGCGCGAAGCAGACCTGGGGGCAGATGCTGGAGAAGACGCTGGGCCTGGTCACCGATCAGGACCGGCAGGATATCCTGGATGGGGTGCTGGCGATGAGGAACGCCGACGCGGAGCCGGGCGGCGTCGCGCTGCCCCATGCCAGCATGATGATCCTGGATCATATCGCGCGCACGCTGATGAACGCGGGCGGCGCCAGGGGCGCCGGTCAGGCCGACGCCGCCACCGCCACCGCCACCGAGACCAACACCGTCGCCGATGGCAAGGCGCAAGAGGTGCCCGTCGTCAAGCTCACCCAGACGGATTCCGGCTCGCCCGTGGCGCCGTCGAAGCTGTCCCCGCTGAATCTGTCCGAATCCGCCGTGACGCCGCCGCCGATTCCGCCGCGTCCGCCCGGCTTTGTCTCCAAGGCGCACGCGAAACCGGCGGGCCCTTCGCCGAAGATTCCCCCGCGTCCGGCCGGCCATGCGTCGAAAAGTCCGACCGCGCCCGCCGCCGATTCGAAGATGTCGCCGCCGATTCCACCGCGTCCGCCTGGTTTTGTTGCCACGCCGCGCATGAAGCCGGCGGGCCCCTCGCCGGCGATCCCCCCGCGTCCGGCCGGTCATGCGTCCGCGTCGACCGTCAAATCCGCCGAGGCCAAGCCGTCTGGCGCGGAAACCGTGCTGCCGAAACCGGTTCCCAGCCGGAAGTCACGGGTCGCGGACATCGTGAAGCAGATCGCCGAGGCGGCCCTGAAGGAACAGGAAAAGGCGGCCGCCTCCGGAGTCAAGACGCCCGGCGTGGCTCCCCGCGCCAGCGTCAGCGCGACGTCGGTTCGCGTGAAGTAGCGGATAGCCCCGCCAGGGCGAGCCCTGGCGGGGC
>NZ_JCBANG010000027.1:0-67666 GCF_059760905.1 Achromobacter sp. 1011811831 | reverse complement strand
GGATCCGGCAGCGCGCCGGATCCGGGCCTTTTCCATTGCGCGGCGTCAACCCTCGCGCGTCATTCAGTCCCAGTGCGTCAGCGTGATCCGGTAGCCATCCGCCGGATCGGCGGTCCGGGACACCGCCAGCACCACCAGCTCGCCCGAGCCGGACAGGTACTCGGCGTGGCGCACCAATTCCTCGCCGTCCGCGAGCGCGGCAGCCACCATGCCGGCTGCCTCGGCCGGACGCGGCTGGAAGCCGCGGCTCTGCAGGTAGGCATCCATCGAGGCATAGGCGCCATCGACGCTACCGGGCGCCGCCGCGTACGACACCTCGGAATGCGGCGCCTTGTTGCCGTCGCCGACCGAGCCGAAGTAGTCCGGCGCGCCGGTAGCGTTCGCCACGGGCGCATTGCGCACCAGCGAGGACATGCCTACGTAGTAGGCCAGCGTGCCGGGCCTGGGCGCGTAGTCCTCCTGGGAAAACAGCCACGCATAAGCGGCGGCCCAGATCGCCAGCGCCACGGCGGCGAGCGTCACGACAGACCAGGCAAGCACTTTGATTCGCATCGCGGGCAGACGGCCCCGTCCGGGGCCTCGGTAGTGGGTACGCGGGGCCTCATCCTATAGAAATCGCGCGCCGCCGTCCCGGAAAAGGGTAACGACTTGCAAGCATCTGACCTGCATCAGTCGCGATGCGTGCGCCGCATCGTGGCGCGATGCGCCGATGGCCTTAAGATTCGCCTGTCGCAGGCCGTATTAATGCCGTCATGAAAGCTGAACCGCGTTCTCCCCATTTCCAGGACCTCCCGGATGCCATCAAGCGCGCGCTGGCGATCGAACCCGATCGCCGCAGCGGCACGATCCGGGACGTGGACCACGTCGTCATCCTGATGCAGGAGAACCGCTCCTTCGATCACTACTTCGGCACGCTGCCCGGCGTGCGCGGCTTCGCCGATCCGCATCCCGCGCCCACGCCCGGCGGCGACGTGCTGACGCAGGCCGGCGACGGCATCCGCACCGGTCCCTATGCCTTGCAGCCCGAGCATCGCAGCGACACGCCGGTGGGCTACATCACGCCGCACACCTGGGACGACGCCCAGCGCGCCTGGAACGACGGCCGCATGGACCAGTGGCTGCCCGCCAAGGGCCGCCTCGGCATGGGCGCCTACGGCCCCGCCGAACTGCCGTTCCAGACCGCGCTGGCCGATGCCTTCACGCTGTGCGAGGCCTATCACTGTTCGATGCAGGCCGGCACCAATCCCAACCGGCTGTTCCTGTGGACCGGCGCCAACGATCCGCGCGGAGAGGCCGGCGGCCCTGCGCTGGTCAACACCCATGACCGTCTCGGCCCCGCCGCCGAGGGCTATGCCTGGACCACCTATCCAGAACGGCTGCAGCAGGCCGGCGTGGACTGGCGCATCTACCAGGACATGGCCGACAACTTCAACGACAACCCGCTGGCCGGGTTTCGCCAGTACCGCGCGGCGCATGCCGGCGGCGGCGACGCGCCGCTGCGCGAGCGCGGCCTGTCGACCCGCACGCTGCAAGACCTGGAACGCGATGTCACCGCCGGCAGCCTGCCCCAGGTTTCGTGGATCATCGCGCCCGCCGCCGACTCCGAGCATCCGGAAGTCTCGTCGCCGCGCGCCGGCGGCGCCTACACGGAACGGGTGCTGGACATCCTCACGCGCAATCCGGCGGTCTGGAGCCGCTGCGTCTTCTTCGTCACCTACGACGAGAACGACTGCTTCTACGACCACGTGCCGCCGCCGGCCCCGCCCGCGCGCAACGACGGCGCGCAATCGGGCGGCCTGTCCACCGTGGAGCTGGACGGCGAATACCACGACGCGCGCACCGGCCCCAGCGCCGGCACGCCCGACGACCCCGCCGCCCTGCACGGCCGCGCCTTCGGCATGGGGCCGCGCGTGCCCATGCTGGTGGTGTCGCCCTGGAGCCGGGGCGGCTGGGTCAACGCGCAGGTGTTCGACCACACCTCGGTGATCCGTTTCCTGGAAGCCCGCCATGGCGTCATGGAACCCAATATCAGCGCCTGGCGCCGCGCCGTCGCCGGCGACCTGACCTCGGCGCTGGACTTCAGCGGCGAACGCGACCACTCGGACGAGCCGCCCGGCGGCCACGCCATCCCGACGCGCCGCAACTGCGCCCTGCCCTATGCGCTGGAAACCGTGGGCCGCATGACGGCCGACGGCGAAAGCTACCGCCTTACCTTCCGCAACCCGGGCAGCGCGGGCGCCGTGCTGCATGTGTACGATCGCCTGGACCTGAGCACGCCGCCCCGGCGCTACACGCTGGGCGCGGGATCGCGGCTGGACGATGGCTGGCGCCTGTCGGCTCGCGGCGACTACGGACTGTGGCTGCTGGGCCCGGACGGATTCCACCGCGAATTCCGCGGCGGCGCCCAGGACGGCGGCCTGCTCGAGGCGCAGCTGGTGCCGGTCAGCGCCGGCCTGCGCCTGCGGCTGATCAACCATGGCGAGGCGCACCAGCCCATGAAAGTGGAATCGCGCATCGGCGACGGTTGGCGCGCGGTGGCGCACGTGGAGGCCGGCGGCGCGATCGAGCTCAAGTACGCCGGCTGCGAAGGCTGGTACGACCTGGAGATCACCGTGCCGGACATGCCGGCGTTCGGACGCCGGCTGGCGGGTCGCATCGCGTCCGGCAAGCCCGGCGTGCCCGATCCGAGGTTGCGGCGCGGCTGGACGCTGACGCCGTGGACCGGGCGGGACTGAATCAGCCCGCGCCCATCCCGCGGCAGCGCCTAGGGTTTGGTCGTGATCGTGAACGTCAGCACATCGCTGAAATCCCCATCCTTGATCCCCGCATCGGCCCAAGCCCTGAATGTGGGGGTCAAGCAGGTGACGCCGCTCTTGGCAAGCGCGAACTCGCTTGCGGCGATGCCGGGCAGCGCCACCGGCGCGCCGCCTCCCGTCAGCGTCAGGGTGTAAGGCACGGTCTGCCCGGCATCGTTCTTGTCAATCAACAGGAACCGGTTGTCGACGACGCCATTGTGGTTGCTCGCGTCGATCAGGTACTTGTCGAACTCGATATACGTCGGGTCGTAGCGGAAACACAGCCGCTCCGAGTCGGACGTAAAGGTCCGGACGGTCTCCTTGCCACGATTCAGTTCGCCCAGGTCCCAATCCGGCGCGTAAACCTTGATCTCCGTGGAGACCGGCGAGGGCGGCGGCAAAGCCGGATCGGAAAGTAGCGTGCAGCCGTGGGCGGCACTGCCTATGTACACCGCACCCGAGGAATCAACCACGTACTCCCTCCTGCCATACATGCTGTTTCCAGGCCACATGGCGACTGCCGGCCAAATGCTAAGCGCCGTCTTGCTTGCCTTCAACTCGAAGGTGGCATCAAACGCCGTGCCCAGTGACCATAGGACGCCTGGATAGCCGGTGCTTGGTCCGGCAACAAGATAATCCCGGTAACGCGTCACCAGCGTGCTCTTCTCTCCGTTGACGTATACCTCCCAGTATTCCCCGGGCGAGATAGGTATGGGCTTGCCACTGGCGTCATACGTATTAATCAAGAGCACCCTGCCCGCGAAGAAGGCGTCATTGGTGTGTCCGCTCGCAGGATTGAATCTGGTCTTGAATTTGATGCTGACCGTGTCACCCTGCACGGAATAGGAGCAGTCGGTGTAGCCCCCATCCAGCACATTAGACTTGACCAACGTCTGTGCCATCGCGGGCGAAGCAACCGGCCCCACGCTCGCAAGCAGCGCGAGTCCCGCGATCCGTTGTTTCCACCTCCAGATACCGCTAGCGCCGATTCTCATCGCCATCGTCTTGGCCGCATCCATCAGCATGCGCGCGAGCGAACGGGATTCGCAGCCGTTCTTCCACCTGGCCGGGCTGTCGATGAGCGGCGTCCCGCCTGTGCAAAAGCGCGTCCCGCCCGAGAGCCGCCGGGCAATGCCAGCCCTGCCAAGCAGGCCATGAAGAAGATCTTGCGGAATGCGTATGTTGTGTTTCATCGTGATTGGACCTAAAGCTGGAATTACCCCCTAACGGCGGATGCGCATTGACAGACCTGATGGGAAATCGTCAATGCAGGCTGGCCTCATAAAGCATGGCATCCAATATTTTTTTATCTAGCAAAATCACTTGAAATACTATTAATAAAGTCTAAACACCATAAATAAGATGAAATCTTTATGGATATCTTGTAAACCTGCGAATCGTCAGAAAACAGCGGAACGCGGCGGCGCTTCAGGGAGACATGCGCCAGGAGGCGCGACATGCCGGGCCGCCATAAGCGGGCCAAAAGAAAACCCCTGGAACCAACGGTCCCAGGGGTCTGCGTGGCGGGCGCCGACCGCGCCCGGACATCAGAACGCCAGACGCTAACCAGCGTTCGTACTCTTACTATCAACCCTTAGCTGTCTCTTCCTCGCCAGGCTGCTGTCGCCCGAAACAACCGGCTGAAACGCCGCATATGTGTATTGACCCAGCAGAACCGCCTCACGTGCGCGTCCGATGACCACACTTCTGGCGTTTGCCAGAAGCGCGATCGCCACATGGCCATGGCCGGCTGCTGTGTTGGGGAACATCTACAAGAAGTCAGCGTCGGGCACTAACGAGATGCAGAATCGCATCGACTGCGTGGCGGCGCGTTGGTCGTGATCCCGCTCATCCCAATGCGGGCTTGCCAGTCGTCGCGGACAGCGCGGTTGAAGGCACCAGCTACATTCCGCACACAGAGGCAGCGCTCGTCGGCAAACGTGTCATGCAAGCGGGTCATCCCCCACACCCGACGACCAGGCCTGGTTTACGCCGGAGCTTCTCGTCAACGGCTCAGACGCTTGCCGTCAGCGACGCTCATGCGGCTTGATCTGCCGGCGGACTCAACCCGGTCGCCTATGCATCCCGCTGCGCGCGCCCATGATTTCTCATGCGTCGCTCAGGTACAGGGCGCATAGCGCAACGCCCCTGTAGCGGTGATTGTCCGTCATGCGCGACGGCGGGATGGCTTTACCGCCCTTTCATGCGAGCGCCGCCGTCACGCTCTCGGCCTTGAGCGCCCCCTTGAGACGCGTCGACTTTGCAGGGGGACTTCCGGTGCGGCTCGCACTCGCGGTATCAGCGCGTGTCTGCGCCGCACGCCGGTCCGCCAGGCACCATGACACGCGTGCCGCGCAACAGACGCGGCGTGCCAGGGTAAACGTTGAACGCGTTGACCTCGCGTCCATCCACCCGCGCATTCTCAACGCGATGACGCACCGAACCCGTGGCCACGACGCGCGCGCCCTCGGCCACGCATTCAACCTTGATGGCGGATTCCCGATTCTCCGGCACTTGGCGCACCAGTGCGCTATAGGCAATGTTGACCGCCACCACGCCGGCTGTCCGCTGGCGACCGGTTTCCATCGTTCCCACCTCGGGTTTCACCACCAACCGGTACACCTTCTCTACCCGCACGCTGTCCAGCGGCTTGATCGCGATGCGCTTGCTCTGGCCCGGCGACAGACTCAGCCGGAACGGCGTCGCAAACAGGGTCGGCGCCTCCACTTGGCCGATGGGCTCAAGCATTTCATCGCTCAGCGGCACGCCCGGATTGAGTAGCCGCGACAGCGCGACAGACACGTATTCCGGGCGGTCGCCTTGGTTGGATACCGTAACCTGCACGGCCTCGTCGCGCACCTCGATCTCTTTGGGATAGACGTCGATCAGCGCCGATGCGGGCGCGCTGCTCAGCAAAGCCGGGATGGCGGCCAGCAGTGGGAAAATCCTTTTCATCGCTGGCCTGCCCTTCGGATGAAACGCACCGTTGAAAGCGCGGCGCACATGCACGCGGCCTGAAGCGTAGTTTTCATGAAGACTCCTGCGTTATACATGCTGACCTGCGTGCCCGCGACAAACGGCCGCCGTCAGCAGGACAGTGCTCAAGGCTTGATGGCGACCGCTTCGAACGTCATCGACAACACCCCCTGGTACGTGCCCGCGACGTCGCGGAAATCGCCCTCGGGGGGCAAGGCGGCCACCTTGAGCGCGTACATGCCGACGGAGTTCGTCCCTTCGACGGACGGCTTCGGATTTTCAAATTCGGCGTTCTGGCCCACCTGTAGCGGCTTGACCGCGCCGCCGTCCGGCCCCAGCGTCACCACGGGCTGGCGAAACACCTGGTTCTTGGCATTCTGCAGCACCAGCGGCGCATCCAGGCGCACCTGGAACTTGTTCGGCAGGGACGTCACGCGCAGGCGCAGCGCCACTTCGTAGGGCGTAGTCCAGCCGCCAAGCTGCTGCATGACCAGGTTGTCCTGCCACCCTCCCAGCTCGTTGGTCACCTCGATGAACTCCAATGGCTTGACGTAGGCCTTGATGGTGCTGGAGGTCTTGCCCGTGACGGTGATGTCCGCCAAAGCCGGCGTCGGCATCATGATGGGCAGCGCACATAGCCAGGCCGGCACGAGGAGCTTGTTCGCCATGACACGCCAGCAGGATGGGCGCGCCGCTTGAGAGAAAGCCTGGCGCGCGCCAAGCGCGAACCGCGAAAAGAAAAGGGCATTCATGGATATTCCTTTTTCAAAATCATGCACGCCACGCCTAAGGCGTGGTGACAATGGTGAACGTGAGCACATCGCTGAAATCCCCCCCCTTGATATTGGCGCCGACCGATGCCTTGAACGTGGGCGTCAGGCACGTCCTGCCGCTCTTGCCCAGTGTCAGCGGCAGCCCATTCGCGCTGGGCAACGCCACCGGTGCGCCGCCTCCCGCCAGGCTCAGCGTGTAGGGCACCCGCTCGCCAGGGTCTGCCTTGGCCACCAACTGGAACCTGTTCCCGGCCACGCCATTGCGGTTGCTCGCGCTGATCAGGTACTTGTCGTAATCGACGTACTTCGGGTCGTAGCTGAAGCACAGCCGCTGCGCGTCGGTGGCGAAGGTCCGCGTCGTTTCCTTGCCCCGCTCCAGTTCGCCCAGGTCCCAGTCCGGCGCCGTGACCTTGATTTCCGTCGTCACCGGCGACGGCGGCGGCTTGGTGGGATCGATGATCTGGCAACCCTGCATGTTGGCACCGATGTACACCGCGCCGGTACGTGCGAGCACCGGAGTCCAGTCTGTACCCATATTCCCCGCTTGCACCGCGATGGCCGGCCAGTCTGGCACCGTCACCCCCACCACATCGACACGAACGTTGGCGGTGTATGCCCGTGATATCGTCCAAGCCGGTCTCGGGTAGCTTGAAATCACAAACAGTACAGTGAAATTGTCAAATACCCTCGAAATGGAATCTGTTTCCCCATTGATCGACACCCTCGAATAACCCGGCCGTAACGGTTTACCCGTTTTATCGTATACAGAAACTGTCATCGCCCTGGACAAAAAATCCTTGCCAGCCAAATTCCCGCCCGCTTGCAGGAAGTCAATGGTGAAGCTGGCGGTAATTCTGTCGCCAGACCGGCTTGCGCTGCAGTCACGGTAGCCGCCGTCGATGACTTCGGCTGTGGGGAAAGTCTGGGCCCACGCCAGCGGGCCTGCGCCCAGCCACAGCGTCGCGATGCATGTCATCAGCACGCCTCGGTACGCGGCGCAATACAACGCAGACCGCAAGTACATTCTTCTTTTCATACCCCCCCTTGAGTGACAATTACAACAACAGCTAGCGCGCCGGCATCTGATAGATCAGCACGCCATAGCCGATGCTCACCACCAGCGGCGCAGTCATCGCCTGGGTCGGATCGTCCGCCGCCAGCAGCTTTTCGCGCGGCCGGAACGTTACCCGCCAAACCCTCGGGCTGTCCGGACGCGCCAATTCCTTCAGCGTGATCGGCGCACGCTGACCCGGCGCCAGCGCCAGGCGCAGGGGCGCGACCAGCAGCGTCGGATCGCGCACCTCGCTGATCGGCGTCAGCACTTCAGGCTGCTCGCCGGGATTGCCCAGCAGGCGCTGCTCCACGTCCAGGTACAACGTGCTGTCGCCCGTGTTCTCCGCATAGAGCCGGCTGGTCCGGCCATCGCCGCGCAGCCAGATCTCGGCATGCGACAGCTTGAGCACGCCAGCGGCCATGCCCGCCGCCGGCGTCAAGGCGCAGCACAGCGCGACCGCCAGCATCACGGCGCAGCCCATCGCGGCCGCTGGCCCGCGCCTAGGGCGTAGTGACAATGGTGAACGTGAGCACATCGCTGAAATCGCCTCCACTTTTAAGATCGGCGCCGGCCCATGCCTTGAACGTAGGCGTCAGGCACGTCCTGCCGCTCTTGCCCAGCGTCAGCGACAGCCCATTCGCGCTGGGCAACGCCACCGGCGCGCCGCCTCCCGTCAGGCTCAGCGTGTAGGGCACCCGCTGGCCAGGGTCGGCCTTGGCCGCCAACTGGAACTTGTTCCCGGCCACGCCATTGCGGTTGCTCGCGCTGATCAGGTACTTGTCGTACTCGATGTACTTCGGGTCGTAGCTGAAGCACAGCCGCTGCGCGTCGGTGGTGAAGGTCCGTGTCGTTTCCTTGCCCCGCTCCAATTCCCCCAGATCCCAGTCCGGCGCCGTGACCTTGATTTCCGTCGTCACCGGCGACGGCGGCGGCTTGACCGGGTCAATTAGCCGGCAATCGCCGGTTGGCATGTCGCGATAAAAGTAATACACGTCCTTGGAGGCGAGCACGAAGCTGGGTGAATCGAACGGCGTCAGCACATTCGCAATCTGCACACCGACGGCCGGCCAGGCATCTATATAGGCTCGGTCTATCGTTATCCTCACATTCGAGGAAAATGCCCATGAATAATGCCATATCCCATTTCCTTCATTGATGTTCCCAAACATCACCGCGCTATTGCTGCGACTCGCTACGCCCAGGGCCTGCTCGCCACTCAGGAAAACCCGCATCCCGGTATGCCAGTTCAATGGCTTTCCGTTTGCATCGTACCGGTGCACAGCAATTCCCCTGGAAAGAAAAGTGCCGCCAACGATATGTCCAGCGCTGGGATTGAAACGGAGGGAAAATTGAAAATGGTAATAACTGGCGTCGCTTTGCATGCTGCAATTTGTGGGACCGGAACTCACCACGCCAGCGTCAAAATACTCGTACCCCTGAGCCATCGCGGTCTGCCCCGCTCCCACCAGGCTCAACAGGCCCAGCAAAGAACAATGCGGCAGGACGGCGTCACGTATCCGTTTCACAGGTATTCCCCTCGACACAAGAACGGCGGCGGCTAGCGCGCCGGCATCTGATAAATCAACACGCCGTAGCCGATGCTCACCACCAGCGGCGCAGTCATCGCCTGGGTCGGCTCGTCCGCCGCCAGCAGCTTTTCCCGAGGCCGGAATGTCACCCGCCAGACCTGCGGACGATCCGGGCGAGTCAGCTCCTTTATCGTGATCGGCGCGCGCTGCCCTGGTGCCAGCGCCAGGCGCACGGGCGCAACCAGCAGCGTCGGATTGCGCACCTTGCCAACCGGCGTCAGTTCCTCCGGCTGCTCGCCGGGGTTGTGCAGCAGACGCTGTTCCACATCCAGATACAGCGTGGCGTCGCCGGCGTTCTCCGCATACAAGCGGCTGGTCCGGCCATCGCCGCGCAGCCAGATCTCGGCATGCGACAGCTTAAGCACGCCAGCGGCCATGCCCGCCGCCGGCGACAGTGCGCAGCACAGCAATGCGGCCAGCATCGCTGCGCGGCCTATCCCGCGCGCCTTCAGGACGCGCCTAGGACTTAGTGGTGATGGTGAATGTAAGCACATCGCTAAAATCTCCGCCCTTGACCCGGTTGCTGGCCCAGGCCTTGAATGTAGCGTTCAAACAGGTCCTGCCAGTCTTGCTCAGCGTGAACTGGACCGGAGCCGCGCTGGGCAGAGACACGGTTTCCTTCGGGCCAGTCAAATCAAGGCTGTAGGGTATGGTCTGCGAGGCATCGTCGGCATTGACCAACCGATACTTGCCCAGATCCTCACCATTGCGGTTGCTCGCGCTGATCAGGTACTTCTCGAAGCCGATGTATTTCGTCGCGTAGTTGAAACAGAGCTGTTCATTGGGATTCGCGAACGTCCGGGTGGTTTCCTTGCCGCGCTCCAGCTCGCCCAGGTCCCAATCGGGCGCACTGACCTTGATCTCGGAGACCTCCGCCGGCGGCGGCGGCTTGGTATGGTCGGTAATGATCTGGCATCCCTTGGTGCCCTTGCCGATATACACCGCACCGGATCTCGGCAGCACGACTGTCTGGTCGGTGGTCGTGTTTACCGGATAGAAGGCGACGGCCGGCCAATCGTCCAACAGGGAGAGCGGCGCCGAGATCACCACTTTTACGGAGACCGCGTTGGCATTGCTCCATGGGTCCCTTGAAATGGTGGCGAAGAACAGACGGTAATTGGTGCCCGAAGTGGCGGCATTGCCGTGTATGCCATTGAGCGTTCCATTCACATTGTCGGCAATAACCTTCAACTTGCCCTGCGCGTCGTATGAATAGAACAGCATGCCCCTGGCCATGAAGGTCTTACCGGCTACATTGCCAGCGGCTCCTTTGAACTTGACGTCGACCGATATGGTGACCCTCGTGGCGTCTTCGGAGTAGCTGCAATTCGAATACGAACCGGCTTCGATCACATCGGCTGAATCCGTGGGCCAGACCGCCGGCCAGGCCAGGGCCGAAGTGCCTGCATCCAGCAAGCACGCCAAGACCATCACCGCTTGGGGAAGCCATCGTATCGAGCGCGCGACCATGCCGCTGATGTGTTCCATCGTGATCTCCCTATCGGCCGCACTCGAGCGAACGCGACTCTCCTTCGCTCGTCCAGCGCAGGCTGCCATCCGCGATGCGTTGCGGCACGCCTGGGAACAAGGCCAGGCTCCGCGGCTCGGCGGACGTGCCGACCCGCGCATCCGGCAGCACCACGCGCACATTGCCCGTGTTCTCCAGCACCATTTCGCGACCTTCGCAGCGGTGCGTCCAACTCGTCGCCGTCTGCTTGGCCACCGGCGGCATGTGGCGCACCAGCACGCCATAACCGATCGCCACCGACATCGGCGCGGTGATCTTGTCCTGCGGCGCATCCTTCACCTGCATGACCTTGGCCGGTATCACGTACAGGCGATACAGCGATTCGGCAGCGGGATCAATCAGCGACTTGAGCATGATCCGGCGCGACTGGCCCGGCCCCAGCGACAGGCGGTCGGGATGGGCCAGCAGGCCAGGATGCTCGATCTCGCTCAGCGGAACTTTGTTTTCGGGTTCAATGCCGGGATTCATCACCTGCTGCAACGCGATGTTCAGATACAGCGGGCCATCGCCCACGTTCTTGACCGTTACCACGTAGTCGTGACCAGGCACGACCTGCAGACTGGCTGGCATCACCATGAGCTCGCCCTCGGCGCGCGCCTGACGCGCGGCCGGCAGCGCCATGAAGGCCGCCAGGGCAAGCAAGAGAATGGATCGCAACGTCATCTTGAAAAAATCCTTTTAACTATTTGCAGGGGTAGCCTCCATTGCCGCTTCTATCGAACTTGTCGCGGGCATTGCCCCCCCCCGTGCCGTCTTGCATCAGCCCGCGGCACAGCGCGGCCACCAGGGCCGCGCCTAGGGCGTGGTGACAATGGTGAACGTGAGCACATCGCTGAAATCACCTCCACTTTTAAGATCCGCGCCGGCCCAAGCCTTGAACGTGGGCGTCAGGCACGTCCTGCCGCTCTTGCCCAGCGTCAGCGACAGCCCATTCGCGCTGGGCAACGCCACCGGCGCGCCGCCTCCCGTCAGGCTCAGCGTGTAGGGCACCCGCTGGCCAGGGTCGGCCTTGGCCGCCAACTGGAACTTGTTCCCGGCCACGCCATTGCGGTTGCTCGCGCTGATCAGGTACTTGTCGTACTCGATGTACTTCGGGTCGTAGCTGAAGCACAGCCGCTGCGCGTCGGTGGTGAAGGTCCGTGTCGTTTCCTTGCCTCGTTCCAATTCCCCCAGATCCCAGTCCGGCGCCGTGACCTTGATTTCCGTCGTCACCGGCGACGGCGGCGGAATTTCCGGATTAATAATCTGGCAACCCTGCATGTTGAGGCCCATGTAGAACGCGCCTATTTTCGGAAACACCGGTTCATAAGAGTTGTTCGTGATATTCACAGGCTGAACGCCTATGGCAGGCCAGTTTTGAAATGCAATGGGCCTGAAGCTGAGACGTACTTTCGCTACGAACGCGTTGGCATATGCCCAGGCGCCTCCTGAAAAGCTGTGTATATACGAGTACTCCAACCTGTGGGCAAGGAATCCGCCACTACCCACTCCATTTATGGTTGGATACAAAAGCATGTTGCCATCCCCCAGGCGCTTACGCTTGCCCGCGGCATCGTATACAAAGAGAACCAAGCCTCTGCTAAAGAAACGTTCACCGGCCATGTTTCCCGCGGCAGGATTGAATGTGACGGTAAAGTTAACCTCGTACGAATCGCCGACCTTCGTCATGCGACACTCGCTGAAACCGCCGTCAATGACGTCGGCATAGTAGGCAGCCCGGGCCGTCTTACCCGTGCACAGTAACAGCGCCACGATCAGTACCATCAACACATCGCGCCATGAACCGTAACGTTGAATGCTCATCGCCGCCCCTTCGCGTCGTTCAAAGACATGACAGCGAGCGCGACGCGCCGCCGTCGTTCCAGCGCAACCCGCCATCCGCGATGCGCTGCGGCACGCCTGGGAACAAGGCCAGGTTACGCGGCTCGGCGGACGTGCCGACCCGCGCGTCCAGCAGCACCTCTCTCACGTTGCCCGTGCTCTCCAGCACCAGTTCGCGACCTTCGCAGCGGTGCGTCCAACCCGTCGTCTGTTTAGCCACCGGCGGCATGTGGCGCACCAGCACGCCATAGCCGATCGCCACCGACATCGCCACGGTGCCGTCTTGCCCGCCACGGGCATCAGCGCGCCGCACAACGCGGCCGCCAGGGCCGCGCCTAGGGCGTGGTGACAATGGTGAACGTGAGCACATCGCTGAAATCCCCCCCCTTGATATTGGCGCCGACCGATGCCTTGAACGTGGGCGTCAGGCACGTCCTGCCGCTCTTGCCCAGCGTCAGCGACAGCCCATCCGCGCTGGGCAACGCCACAGGGTCGCCGCCTCCCGCCAGACTCAGCGTGTAGGGCACCGTCACGCCAGGATCCGTCAGACCCGCCAGCTGGAACTTGTTCCCGGCCACGCCATTGCGGTTGCTCGCGCTGATCAGGTACTTGTCGTACTCGATGTACTTCGGGTCGTAGCTGAAGCACAGCCGCTGCGCATCGGTGGCGAAGGTCCGCGTCGTCTCCTTGCCCCGCTCCAGTTCGCCCAGGTCCCAGTCCGGCGCCGTCACCTTGATTTCCGTCGTCACCGGCGACGGCGGCGGCTGTGTGGGGTTAATCAACCGACAGCCCTCTACACCGGGGCCAACGTATAGCGTCCCTGCCCCTGTCTGGACCATGGGAGTGTTAGCTCCTCCTCCTCCTCTGTACCATATTATGTTCGCCGCCTGAATACCCAGGGCTGGCCATCCTGAAATCGCCGATTTCAACACCGACGGCATACGTACGTTTGCGGTGAAGGCATCTGAATTCATCCAATGTTTGTCGTACGCTGACGCGTAGAAAATTAGGGAATCTCGCGCCTGATTGAAAGTTTGGGATACTGCACTACCGTTCAGATTTACCCCCCTACCATTGACGTCGCTCACTGCTATAAGATCTTGCTGACCCTTGGTATCATATGTAAAAAGAAGGAATCCCCTAGACACAAACACTGCATTGGGCAAATTGGACGGAAGGGGAAAAACGGCTTTGAATTGAACCGTAAAACTAACATTCAATCGACCATTCAACTCAGTAAAGCTGCAATTGCTGTATCCACCTTCAATGACATCGCCATAGAGTATTTGAGCTTGGGCCGTCTTGCCCATGCACAACCACAAGACCGCCAGCAAGACCGCCCACAAACCTCGGCGCAAAACAGCGCAAGACGCAAACTTCAAGATAACTCCAGACTTTATGCATGCGCCGCCATCGACAATCATCGATGACAGCGCGGTGCCCCCTGCGATCCACATGCCAAAAGCGCCTTCACGGCGCAGCCATCGGCGTCTCTTGCGCCCGGATCACGGACATGACAGCGAGCGCGACGCGCCGCCGTCGTTCCAGCGCAATCCGCCATCCGCGATGCGCTGCGGCACGCCTGGGAACAAGGCCAGGTTACGCGGCTCGGCGGACGTGCCGGCCCGCGCGTCCAGCAGCACCACCCTCACGTTGCCCGTGTTCTCCAGCACCATTTCTCGACCTTCGCAGCGGTGCGTCCAACCCGTCGTCTGTTTAGCCACCGGCGGCATGTGGCGCACCAACACGCCATAGCCGATTGCCACCGACATCGGCGCGGTGATCTTGTCCTGCGGCGCCTGCTCCACCTGCATGACCTTCGCCGGGATCACGTACAGGCGGTACAGCGCCTCGGCCGAGGGCTCGGCCAACGACTTGAGCGCGATCTTGCGCGACTGGCCCGGGCCCAGCGACAAGCGGTCGGGATGGGCCAGCAGGCCAGGATGCTCGATCTCGCTCAGCGGAACTTTGTTTTCGGGCTCGATGCCCGGATTCATCACTTGCTGCAGCGCGATGTTCAGATACAGCGGGCCATCGCCCACATTCTTGACCGTCACGGAATAGTCGTGACCCGGAACAACCTGCAGGCTGGCCGGCATCACCATGAGTTCGCCCTCGGCGCGCGCCTGGCGCGCGGCCGGCAGCGCCATGAAGGCTGCCAGGGCAAGAAAGCAAATCGATCGTAGCGTCATCTTGAAGAATCCTTTGTTCGGTTACTCGCAGCGGTAGCGGCCGTCGCTGCCTCCGTCGGACAGGTCGCAGACGTAGCTCCTGCCGGCCTGTTGCACGGTGATCCTGGGCAACACGGTCTTGGCCGATATCGAGAACAGGCCGTTCGGATGGGCCGTGTCGCCAGTCTCGAGGATCCGGCCGCCCACCGGCTTGCCATCCGGCCCGATCAGCAGGCCGCTGTAGACCATGTTGATGTCGACCTTGGCCTGGGCGGGATAGACCTGGCCGGGGTGCGCGCGGACGATGTTGGCCGGCACCTCGATGTTCATGTCCAGGCCGTCGTTGCCGCTGACCACCCGCGCGAAGGACACGTCGTCGTACATGCCGAGCGGTACCGCATAGGTGCCGCCGCCAGCCACCGGATGGCCCTCGATGTTGAAACCGTAGTCCGTGCCGGACACCTCCGGCGTGCTGAGCAGCATGGCGCTGCCGCCGCTGCTGTAGCGCCCCAGCGCGAGGCCATCGGCGCTGGCCGCGACCATGCCGCGATAGTTGAAATCGGCGCTGGAGCTGCGGCTGTTGTGCCCCAGGTTCAACGACGTTTCGCCGCGCGTGCCGGACCGGCTGCCATAGGCGCTCAGGCTGGTCTCGCGGTTCTGGCGATTCACGGTCGTGCCCAGCGAGGTCGTGCCATAGCTGTCCTGGAAGTCGCGACGGTAGTCCCCGCTAAGCTGGGTCTGACCGCCATACTGCGACGCGCGGAAGCTGGCCTGCGACTTGTCCAGCGTCCAGGTCATGTTGAAGTAGACGGCATAGCCGCCGTCGCGGCTCATGTAGCCGCCCTTCTGGACGCCCAGCGCGAAGGTGGACCACAATCCGTTGGGACGGTAGTTCCAGCGCATCTCGGCCTGATGGGTTTCGCCGAAGGGCTGCTTGTAGTAGTTGTAGCCCAACGACACGCCGCGCACCATGTGGCTGTATGACACGCTGGTGCTGGGCGAGCCCCAATAGAAGCGCGACACGTCGTTGTTCAGGTAACGGCTGATCCAGAGGTTGCCCAGCGTCGGATCGCTCAGTTGCAGGTTCGCGTATCCGCCCCGGCCGCGCTCGCCGGCCAGCACGCCGACGGTCGGCGTGATCTCGGTCTCGCCGACGCTGGAAGGCCGGGTCAGGTTCACTTCGGTGGCCCATTCCGAGCGCTGGCTCCGGACCACGGATCCATTCAGATAGAACTGGCTCAGATTCCGGCTGACCGAGGCCTGGACCAGGTTTTCACCGGTGTTCATCTCCTGGCCCACGGTGACGTGCCACGAATTCTGGCCGCTGGCGAAGTTCAGATTATTGATGTCGCGGACTTCGCTGTTGATCACATTGCCGTTGCGATCGACCAGCCGGACTTCCAGCGGGTAGTAGCCGCCGGGCAGGTCCAGGTAGCTGACCTCGTTGCGGCCCAGCGTGGCCGGCCGCTTCCAGACCAGGCGGCCATTGCGGTAGAACTCGTAGTTGCCCTCGGCCGTGGCATAGAGCACCAGCGAGCCGGCGTTGCGCTGACTGCGCAGATTGTCCTGGCTGCCGATGGTGACGAAACGGTCGAAGCTGGGCGTCAGAACGGTGCTGACCGAGCCCGACGCGTAGTCGACGCTGTTCTGCTTGCCCGCGCGCACATAGGTGCCGGAGAAGTTCTTTTGCAGGTAATAGGACGACATGCCCTGGCTGCTGGTGCTGCGGCCCTGCGAGCGAGTGCGCCCGCCATACCAGCTCATGTAGCCGAAGCTACGCTGGGGCAGGCCTACCCAGGTGTTGCCATAAACGTTCGCGCTGCGGTAGCCGTCGGACGAACCGCGCAGGTCGATGGCATGATTGCTGACCAGCCCCACGGACGTGGACGGCGTCACGTAATCCGACCGCACGCTACGGATATCCAGCGTGCGACGCACCTTGTCGACGGTGACGTAGTGGCCGGCGACCTGCATGTCACAACCGTTGACGCACTGCTTGTAGTCGATCTTGGAGACGACGCCGCGAATGGCGTTGATTTCTTCCACCGAGATGCCGTTGGCCGCGTACAGCTCCGCGTCGAACACCATCGCGGCCCGCTTCTGCGAGTAGTTCACCAGACCGGGCAGCGTCTTGCCCTCGTAGGTGGCCACATAGCTGGCGGTGTTGTCCAGCTCGATCTCGCTGAAGCCCTCCGGCACGCCGTAGCTGACGACCGCCTGCGCGTGCGCGCGCATGGGCGCCACTGCCGAAAGGCAGGCACACATCAGGCAAAAGCGGGATGAGGTCCGTCGCAAGGACATGCGGATATCGCCCGGGAAGCCCAGGAGCATTTGGAAAATGGGAACGTGGCCCCGGCGCGAAGCCGGGGACCATCACGAGACGGGCGCGGCCATTGCCGCGCCCGGCGGGGGAGAGACAGGATTAAGGCGTAGCCGGAGGAGGCGCAACGGCCGCCACGGGTTCGAACACCATGACCAGATCGCCGCTATAGCTGCCGTTGGTCTCGGGACCGCCGGAGGTCTTGGTCGGCGCGTCGACATTGACGACGACGTTGTGGACTTCGTCAAAGCCGTCGGCGGTCGAGGTGACCTGCTTGACGGACAGCGGCGCACCGAACTTCACTTCGTTTTCGCCAGCGCCGGAACTGAAGGTGACCTTGGCGTTCTTCATTTCGTAGAAGCCATTGCTCATCTTCAGCGGTTGTTGCAACGAAACCTTGAAGTCGGCGCTCTTGGTCCAGACGCGCACCGGCAGCGACTTGGAGAAGGACTTCTGGCGGTAGTCGGCGGCCTCGAGCTCTTCGGTGCCGTACCAGGTCGAGCCGTCGGCCTTGGAAACGAAGATGGCGTCGTTGATCTGGGCCGTCAGGGTGATTTTCTTGGACACGCTAGCGGCATTGGCGATGCCAACCGCTGCCACGCCCAAACCAATCGCGAGAATGATTTTATTGAGTTTCATAGTGAACCAGCCAAAGGTTGAAGTTGTTCCTTGCCACAAGGCAAGGAACAACCTGACCGGGTAGCTGGGTAGCATCCCGATTCAGGCAGTCACTATGATGGAGAGACTTAAATAGAATTTCTTCGAGAAATTTCTTAATTGAAAAGTTCGAAAATACAACTGCAAAAATCAATAGAAAAGGCAATGGATTAATGATCAGACTTACGCTGAATCATTAATACAAATATCTAAGAAGTCTCAATGAACAAACAGGCGACCGTCGTCAGCGCACCCACTTGCCCACGTCGCGCCCCTCCCCTGCGGCGACATGCGCCGAGCCGGAAATGAAAAAACCCCTGGAGCCCACGCTCCAAGGGTTTTTTCAGCTTGCGCCGGACGATCAGGACTCAGGGCCGAGGCCGGCCGCCGCGCGCCTTACCCGGCCACGTCGCGCTCGTCTTCCTCGCCGCGCGCCAGACGCTCGGTGTTCTTCACGCCGGTGTGGCGCACATCCGCGCCCTTGACCATGTAGATCACGCGCTCGGACATGTTCTTGGCATGATCGCCGATGCGCTCGAGCGCGCGGGCGATGAAGATCATATCGATGGAGCGCGAGATGGTGCGCGGATCCTCGATCATGTAGGTGATCAGGTGACGCAGCGCGCCCTTCCATTCCTTGTCGACTTCCTTGTCGCTGCGCACCACCGCGGCGGCCTGGATCGGATCCAGGCGGGCGAAGGCGTCCAGCGCCTGGTGCAGCATGGTGCGCACATTGGCGGCCATGTGGCGCAGCTCGATGACGGGGAAGTGGCGCAGCTCGCCTTCATGGATGCGGCGCGCGACGGTGGCGACCTTCTCGGCCTCGTCGCCGGAACGCTCCATGTCGGTCAGCATCTTCGACACCGCCATCAGCATGCGCAGGTCGATGGCCGTGGGCTGATGCCGGGCCAGGATGCGGCTGATGCTCTCGTCGATCTCGACTTCGTGGCGGTTGACTTCCTTTTCCCGCTCGCGGACCTTGTCCACCAGCGCCATGTCGCCGCTGGCCAGCGCGTCGATGGCTTCCTGGATCATGGCTTCCACCACGCCGCCCATCTGCAGGAACTGCGAGCGGACGTTTTCCAGATCAGCGTCGAACTGCTTGTTTGTGTGCTCGGTCATCCGGGCTCCCTGCGTGGTTGGTTTCATTGCATTGCCCCGGAAAGTAGAAGTTTTCGTGATGGGCCTGCACAGCCCGCAAGGTTATGACCCATGTGTGACAGGATTATGAACACCCCGGCAAACCGCTGCAAGGAAGGCATTACGATCCTTGGACACGCCTGCGCCCAGTCTGCGCTTCCCCACTGATCCCGGGCCTCGCCGGCTTGCCCACCGGTGGCTCTCACCCACAAGGAGTAGCTTTCAAGCTACAATCATACCATGCTGGAATTGCTGCGCTATCAGCGCGAGGATGGCGGCGAACCCTTCTCCGAATGGCTCAATGCGCTACGCGACAGGTCGTCCCAGGCCCGTATCCGGGTGCGCCTGCGGCAGCTCGAAATGGGCAATTTCGGCGACTCGCAGCCGGTGGGCGCGGGCGTCATCGAACTACGCATACATACCGGAGCTGGCTATCGCGTCTACTGCGGCCGGCACGGCAAGGCTGTCGTCTTGCTGCTGTGTGGCGGAGACAAAGGCAGTCAGGCTGGCGACATCAAGGTCGCCCAGGCGTTGTGGCAGGAATGGAAACGGAGGCAGGCATGAGCAAGCTCAAGGGCGCGGTATCGCACCACGCCGCGGAAGTCGCCGAACTGCGAGCGGATCGCCAATTGGCCGTCGAATATCTCAAGGCTGCCCTGGAATCGCTGGACGACCCCGACGACCGGGCCGCGGGCCTGCTCGCCCTGCGCACCGTGGCCGAAGCCTACGGTGGCCTGGCCGTCGTCGCGGCGCAAGCCGGCATCAGCCGCGAGTCCCTGTACCGCACGCTGTCGCCCAATGGCAATCCCACATTGAAGACGCTGCTGGCGGTGCTCAAGACCCTGGGCCTGCGCCTGTCGGTCGAGCCCGAAAAACACGCGTCCGCTTGAGCCGGCGCGCCATGCCTGTCGCCCACGGCCGCGCAAACGCAGCCGTGGGGGAAAGCATCAGGCGCGATCCAGCCGCCGGATGCCGTTCTGCGTCGCCAGCAGCGCCACGTCGGCGCCAGGCAGCGCGAACAAGCCGCAAGTGACCACGCCGGGCAGGTTGTTGACGCGGGCTTCCAGCGCCGGCGCGTCGGTGATGGACAGGCCGGACACGTCCAGGATGATGTTGCCGTTGTCGGTCACGAAGCCTTCGCGCAGGCGCGGCTGGCCACCCAGCGCCGTCATGGCGCGGGCCACGGACTCGCGCGCCATCGGAATCACTTCCAGCGGCAGCGGGAACTTGCCCAGCGTCTGGACCAGCTTGGATTCGTCGGCGATGCAGATGAAGCGCTCGGCCACCGAGGCGACGATCTTCTCGCGCGTCAGCGCGCCGCCGCCGCCCTTGATCATGTGCAGGCCGGCGTTGATCTCGTCGGCGCCGTCCACGTAGATCGGCATCGAGCGCACGTCGTTCAGGTCCAGCACCTTCAGGCCATGTCCCGCCAGGCGGGCGGCGCTGCGCTCGGAGCTGGCCACCGTGCCGGCGATGCGGCCCTTGAAACGGGCCAGCCCGTCGATGAAGAGGTCGGCGGTGGAGCCGGTGCCCACGCCGATGATGGCGTCCGGGCCGGCGACCTGTTCAACGAATTCCAGGGCCGCGTCGGCGGCCTGCTGCTTGAGTTCTTGCTGGGAAAGCATGGCGTTCCAAATGGGTGAGGCGGTACGAAGAAGTAGGGAAATTTAGCACGCGGCGGCATCCGGCCAGGCGCGCACCAGGATGGCGCGGACATCGGCGCCCGCGGGCAATTCGCCGAAAATGCCGCCGCCCGCCGCCAGCCGGCTGCCCACGAAGGCGTCCGCGACGGCGGCCGGCGCGTGCTGGATCAACAGCGCCGCCTGCCACAGCCGGGCCAGCCCGGCGGCGATGCGGCGGGCCTGGACCTCGGCCTGCGCCGGGTCGGCCAGGCTGGCGCGCCATTGCGCCAGCGCCGCGTCGTAGTCCCGGTACTGGCCGGCGGCCGCGTCCAGCTCGCGCGCCAGCGCGGGCATGCCCTCGGGTTCGCGCTGCAACGCGCGCAGCACGTCCAGCGCCATGACGTTGCCCGAGCCTTCCCAGACCGAATTCACCGGCGTCTCGCGGTACAGCCTGGGCATGGGGCCGTCTTCGACGTAGCCGTTGCCGCCCCAGGCCTCCAGGCACTCGGCCACCGCCGCCACGGCGCGTTTGCAGACCCACAGTTTGGCCGCCGGCGTGCCCACGCGCGCCAGCGCCCGCGCGCCGGGGTCGGCGCGCTCGTCGACGGCGCGCGCCAGCCGCAGCGCCAGCGCCATGGACGCCTCGCTCTCCAGCGCCAGGTCGGCCAGCACGTTGCGCATCAGCGGCTGCTCGGCCAGCGGCTTGCCGAAGGCCTGGCGATGACGCGCGTGATGCGCGGCCTGCACCAGCGCCTGGCGCAACAGCGCCGCGCTACCCAGCACGCAATCGAGTCGCGTGGTCGCGGCCATTTCCAGCAGCACGGCCAGGCCGCGGCCCGGCTCGCCCACCATCACGCCCCAGGCGTCCTCGAACTCGACCTCGGCGCTGGCATTACTGCGGTTGCCCAGCTTGTCCTTCAGGCGGCGCACGCGCACGGCGTTGCGCGGCCCGCCCGGTATCCAGCGCGGCACGAAGAAGCAGCTGGGCCCCTCGTCGGCCTGAGCCAGCACCAGGTGCGCATCGGCCTGCGGCACCGAATAGAACCATTTGTGGCCCACCAGCTGATAGGCGCAGCCGCGCCCCCGCGCGCCCAGCGGCGTGGCCCGCGTGCTGATGGCGCGCAGGTCCGAGCCGCCCTGCTTTTCGGTCAGGCCCATGCCGATCAGCGCGCCGCGCTTGGCGGCCAGCGGCGCGTCGACGCCGTCGAACTCGCGCGAATACAGCGCGGGCAGCCAGTCGCCGCCGAAGTCCACCACGCCGGCGGGTTCGCGTTGCAGCAGCGGCACGGCGGCGAAGGTCATGGTGGTGGGACACAGGGTGCCGGCCTCGACCTGGCCCTGCATCAGGTAGGCGGCGGCGCGCGCGGCCTGGCCGCCCGGCGCCGGCTGCGCCCAGGCCCGGCTGTGCAGGCCGCGCGCCACCACGCCGCCCATCAGCAGCCGCCAGGACGGATGGAATTCGATCTGGTCGACGCGATGGCCGCTGCGGTCATAGCTGATCAGCCTGGGAGGGTGGCGATTGGCCTCGTCCCCGGCCGCCAGCGTCTGCGCCCGTCCGAGCCAGGCGCCGTGCGCGGCCAGGTCGCCTTGCCAGGCCGCCGCGCCTTCGCGCGCCACCGCCGCGCGCAGCGCGGGATCCGTCTCGTAAAGGGAATAGTCCTCCAGGGGCGGAACCTGGTTGAACACGGTATGCGTCGAAAACGATGCCATGGTCTCTCCCTGTTGCCGTGGGCGGGCGCGGCGCGCCCGCTGCCACGGCCCTGCCGCTAGCGGGCCATCGGCGCCACCCGCTGCCACGGTTTCAATGCCTCGACCTGCGCCGCCAGCGTCAGCAGCAAGGCCTCGCTGCCCAGCGACCCCATCAGCTGGATGCCGATGGGCAGGCCATCGCGCGACAGCCCGAAGGGAATGGAGATCGCGGGCATGCCGGTCAGGTTCGCCAGCGGCGCGAAGGGCGAATAGCCGATCACGCCCTTCTTGCCCAGACGGTAGGCCAGGTAATCGGCGTTGTCCATGGCGTAACGGCCGATGGCGGCGGGCAGGCCGGCCAGCGTCGGCGACAGGAACAGGTCGTAGCCCTGTCCGTCGCGCCGGTCGAGGAAACGGCCGACGCGGCGCGTGATCTCGTGGCAGGCGTCGACGCAGGATACGTATTGCGCGCCCGAGATGTTGCGCGCGTATTCGCGCGCGCCCAGCGTGGTGGGCTGGAGCTCGTCGGCCGCCAGGCGCCGGCCGCGCGCGGCGACGAAGGCGTCGATGGCATTGGCCGCGGCGCTGGCGATCAGCGGCAGCATCGGCGACAGGACCTCTTCCGAGCCCACGGGCGGCGCGGCGGTCTCGAGTTCGTGCCCGAGCGAGGCGAACAGGCTGGCGGCATCGGCCACCGCGGCCGCGACTTCCGGATCGATCGCGTCGCCTTCGTAGGTCGTATTGAGCCAGGCGATGCGGCGCGGCGCGACGGCGCGCGGATCCCGCGCCGCGTCCGCCACGATCGCGCGGAAGGACTGCGCGGGCAAGGCCGGCGCGGCATAGGGCGCGCCCACGTCGGCGCCGGCGCTGATGTCCAGGGCGGCGGCGCAGTCGCGCGCCGACAGGGTCATCATGTGTTCGGTGGCCAGCCCGCCCCAGCCTTCGCCCTTGAGCGGACCCAGCGGCATCAAGCCGCGCGAGGGCTTCAGGCCCAGCACGCCGCAGCACGACGCGGGAATGCGGATCGAACCGCCGCCGTCGCTGCCGTGCGCGATGTGCACCATGCCGCTGGCCAGCGCGGCGCCCGCGCCGCCGCTGGAACCGCCGGCGCTATGGCCGGGCTTCCAGGGATTCTGCGTGGGCGCGCCGTAGACCGGCGATTCGGAAGTGGGGCTGAGCCCGAGCTCGGCGCTGGTAGTGCGGCCGAAGGGGATCAGGCCGGCGCGGCGATAGCGGACGACGAGCTCGGCGTCCACGTTCCACTCGACCTGGCCGTACAGCACCGAACCCATGGCGCTGGGCAAGCCCAGCGCGGCCGTGCCCAGGTCCTTGAGCAAGGTCGGCACGCCCAGGAACGGACGCTTGGCCAGCAAGGCCCGTCGCCCGTCCTGCGTCAGGCTCGCCAGTTCTTCGTCCGTCTTGGCGGCCAGGCTCAGGCCCAGTTCTTCCCGCAGTCCGCAGACCGCGTTGATGTCGGGATTGCGCGCGGCGACCCGATCCAGGGCGTCGCGCATGGCCTGGCTGGCCGTGGTCTGGCCATCGGCGATGGCCGCGGCCAGCCCGGTCGCGTCGAGGGAAGAAGGATCGTGGCGTTCAGCGGTGCCCATGCTTGCGATGCTCCAGGTATCGACGGCGGATTGCCGCAAGCATGAGGATATCCACTGTATGGCGGGGCAACAAGCCGCCTCCCTTCCATGGCAAGACGGCTGGACGAAAAAGTTGGACGCGACTCAGCAAGGGCAGCGATCCCCACCACGGGAGGCGGCCGTCCCCATCGGGCGGGCGGGTCCCGGCCCTGGATTTGTCATACGCGAAGTAGTAGGATTTAATCCTACTAGATTAAGGAACACCCATGCGTACCACACAGCAGATGAGCATCACCCTGCCCAACGAGATGGCGGACGTCGTGAAGTCCAAGGTTCGCGCCGGTGAATATGCCAGTGAAAGCGAAGTGATTCGTGACGGCCTCAGGGCTTTGATGGCGCGAGACCGCGTCGTCGAAGCCTGGCTGCGCGAGACGGCGATTCCCGCGGCGCGGGCCTTGCAAGACGATCCCGCCCGGGCACTCTCGGCCGACCAGGTCCGCGAACACCTCGAGAAGCGCCGCAAAACCACGCGGGGAACCCGAGAGTGAGCTATGCCGTCCTCTTTTCCCCCGAGGCGCTTGAACAACTCGAAGGCATCGAAGACTACATAAGCCACGCAGGATCGCCCGCGATTGCCGCGCGGTATGTGGATGCGATCGTCGCCAGTTGCATCAAATTGGCCGATTTCCCCATGCGCGGACGCCGCCGGGACGATCTGATGCCAGGTCTTCGCATCACTAACCACCGCGGCCGCGCCGTCATCGCGTTCATGGTCGACGAGCGCCTGCGGACCGTCTCGGTCATCGGCGTTTTCTATGGCGGCCAGGACTACGAACCGGTCCTTGAAGAGGACGGCGACTAGCGCCCAGCCTCAAGCGGCAGGCTTAGTCCGGACTCCAGATTGCCGCATCAGCGCCCGGTGCGCGAGGCGTCTGTCCCCGCCTGCCGATCGCTTCACCTGGACCCGGGATCTTCCCGTTCATCCGGACTGGCGGACACGTTGGATTCGGCGGCATCGTCCAATTCCTGCCCGCCCAGCACCAGCCGCGCGTCGGCCTCGGGCAAGGCTTCGACGTTCTTCAGGTTGCGCAGCATGGCGCGCGTGCGCACTTCGGTCTGGCCGATCTTGTTGCTGGCGTTGTCCAGCGTCTTCTTGACGCTGGCCAGCGCCTCGCCGAACTTGCCGAACTCGGTCTTGACGGCGCGCAGCACCTGCCAGACCTCGGACGAACGCTGCTCGATGGCCAGGGTGCGAAAGCCCATTTGCAGGCTGTTCAGCAAGGCCGCCAGATTACTGGGGCCGGCCACGTTGACGCGCAGGCCGTGCAGCCGGTCCAGCAGCCCCGGACGCCGCAACACCTCGGCATACAGGCTTTCCGTAGGCAGGAACATGATGGCGAAGTCGGTGGTATGCGGCGGCGCCACGTACTTGGCGGCGATCAGCCGGGCCTGCGCCTCCACCGCCTTGCCCAGCGCCGCGCCCGCCGCGCGCGCGCCCTCGGCGTCGGCGGCTTCCTGGGCGTCCATCAGGCGCTCGTATTCTTCCTTGGGGAACTTGGCGTCGATCGGCAGCCAGACCGGCGCGCCGCCCGCCCGGCCCGGCAGGCGCACGGCGAATTCCACGATCGCGTCGCTGCCCGGCACCGGCTTGATGTTGCTGGCGTACTGGTCCGGCGTCATGTTGTCTTCGATCAGCCGCGCCAGCTGCACCTCGCCCCAGGTACCGCGCGACTTCACGTTGGTCAGCACGCGCTTGAGATCGCCCACGCCCGCGGCCAGCGCCTGCATTTCGCCCAGGCCCTTGTGCACCGCCTCCAACCGCTCGGAGACCAGCTTGAACGATTCGCCCAGCCGCTGTTCCAGCGTGGCGTGCAGCTTTTCGTCCACGGTCCGGCGCATCTCGTCGAGCCGGGCGCCGTTGTCGGCCTGCAGCAGTTGCAGGCGCTGGTCGACGGTGGCGCGCACTTCGGACAGGCGACGCTCGTTGATCTGGATCAGCCCCTGCAGCTGCTCGCCGAAACCGGCGGCGAACCGGGCCAGCGATTCGGCGGACTCGGCGCGGGCGGCCTGGGCGTCGCGCCCCAGGCCGGCGCGCAGCTCGTCCTGGGCCTGCCCCAGCTCCGCGCGCAGCGCGCGGGCCGACTCCGCCAGTTCGCCGCGCAGGCCGCGCTGGCCCTCGGCAATGTCGGCGCGCAGCGCGCGCTCGGTGCGTTCCAGCCCTTCCAGCAGCGCGTCCAGCCGGGCGGGACCAGCGGACGGACGCAGGCAGGCCGCGAGGCCAAGCAGGCAGGCCAGCACGGCGCCACCGGCCGCGACCCAAAGCAGAATGTCATTCAAGGTCAAGGAACTCGCCTCCAAAACAGGGATTTTAGGATGCGGCCCGGTATTTTGGCTCTGGATGGCCCTGGATAAAAAGCCAGCCCCGCCTGTCGGGTATGCCTGCCTGCTCCGCGCAACAGCATTAAACTGTTAACAATCTGCATGAGCACGCAACTGTTTTGAACTCCGCCGATCTTCCATCCTGTAGCAATCCAGTCTCGTTTCAATCGATCTTCGGTCCCCTGAACCTGGACGCGGAATCCCCCCTGGCGGTCGGCGGCGACCGTCACATCTTCCAGCACCCGAACGCGCCTTCCCTGCTCGTCAAGGTGATGGACATGAAGGCGCGCGCCCGCTACCTGCAAGCGCGACCCTTCAAGCGCTGGTACAAGCAGTATCAGCGTGAAAGCGCCTACCGCGTCTACCTGAACGAGATCACCGAGTACGTCAACACCACCACGCGCCCTTCCGGCGTGTGGCAGGTGCCGCTGGCCCGCATCCTGGGCGTGGCGCAGACCTCGCTGGGACTGGGGCTGCTGGTGGAGAAAATCACGGACGACGCGGGCGGAATCGCGCCCACGGTGGCAAGCCTGGCGCGCCAGGGCCAGCTGGACGGGGCCCTGCGGGCGCGGCTGGACGAGTTCTTCGAGGATCTGGCCGACGCCCATGTCGTGCTGCATGACGTCTCGCCCTCCAACATCGCCTACGGCCGCAACGCCGACGGCAAGCTCGGGCTGTACCTGATCGACGGTTTCGGCTCGCTGCCCCTGATTCCGCTGTACGCCTGGAGCCGGCGCCTGAACCGCCGCCGCGTGCGGCAGAAGTACGCCGAGATGCTGGCCTCGATGGAGCGCCGGGCGCGCCAGGCCGCCGCCGACCGCTCGGCCTGATACGGCGTTTCCCGCTTTCCTCATACGCCGACGCCAGGCGCGCGGCGCCGGCCGCGACCGCTAAGCCGGGCCCGGCGGCGGCAGCTCCCTGCCCCGCCCATCCACCCAGACATAGTCGCGACCCGCGACCTGGCCGCGCCGCAGCGGGTTGCGGGTGCAGAACGCGGCATAGGCCGGGTCCACATAGCGGTATTGCAGATGCTCGTCGCGGCCCGCCGGAATGCCCAGCCGGGCGCAGCGCACCAGGGCGGCGGGACGCTCGCCCACGTCCTCCACGTACAGCGCCTCGGGATCGAAGCGGCGCGCGTCCCAGTCGGGCACTTTCAAGCCCAGGGCGCGGCACAGCAGGGTCTGGCCGGCGCACAGCTTGTGCGGCGGCCGCGCCTGGCCGGTGGCGTCGGGATTGAGCGCCTGCATGCGCGCCAGCGCCTCTGGCCCCGAGCGCGCGTCGACCCAGGGATGACCGGACTTGATCAGCACCGCGTTGCCCGGCCCGGCGGCGCTGAAGTTCAGCGAATCGCCGCCGCGCGCGTAGTACATATAGATGACGCCGCCGTCCATGAACAGCGCGCGCCGCTTGTGGGTATAGCCCAGCGAGGCGTGGCTGCCCTTCTCGGCCTGGTAGTAGGCCTCGGTCTCGATGATGCGGGCCGACAGCCACAGGCCGTCGACGCGATGCCGGATCACCTTGCCCAAGAGGTCGCGCGCCAGCTCGCGGGCGTCGCGGTCGAAAAAAACATCGGGCAGCGCCGCTGCGGCGCTGCCCGATGGAATTGCCTTGGCGGCCATGGCGCTACGCGATCAGGCGAAGCGTTCGCCGTAGCGCTTTTCGCTGAAGCCGACCGTGACCTCGCCGTCCGGCGTGACCGTGACGGGGCGGCGCACCAGCGCCGGGTACTCGGCGATCAGCTGGGTCCATTGCGCGTCGGTGCTGGCGGCCTTGCGCTCGTCGGACAGCGCGCGCCAGGTCATGGACGTGCGGTTGACCAGCTTTTCCCAGCCGCCTACCTTGCCGGCCCAGGCCTTGAGCGTGGCGGCAGCCACCGGATGATCGCGGTAGTCGACGAATTCATGCGCGACGCCATGCGCGCTCAGCCAGTCGCGTGCCTTGACGCAGGTGCTGCACTTGCTCAAACCATACAAAGTCGTTGATTTCATTTGGATTCGGTCTCTTTGCGCGATTGCAGTCGGTTGGCCAGGATCACGCAGGTGCCCACCGCCAGGATGAACAGCGTGGCCAGGGCGTTGATCTCGGGCTTCAGGCCCAGCCGCACGCGCGAGAACACTTCCATCGGCAGCGTGCTGGAGCTGGGACCCGACAAGAAGGACGCCAGCACCACGTCGTCCAGCGACAGCGTGAACGACAGCAGCCAGGCCGAGGCCAGCGCCGGCGCGATCAGCGGCAGCGTGATCTTGAAGAACACCACCAGCGGCGTGGCGCCCAGGTCCAGCGCGGCCTCTTCCAGCGAGCGGTCCAGGTCGCGGATGCGGGTCTGGATGACCACGGCGACGAAGGCCATGCACAGCGTGACGTGGCCGACCCAGATGGTGAACATGCCGTTCTCGGCGGGCCAGCCCAGGTGGCCGCGCAGTTCGACGAACATCAGCAGCAGCGAGATGCCCAGCACCACCTCGGGAATGACCAGCGGCGCGCTCAGCATGCCCACGTACAGCGTGAAGCCGCGGAAGCGCCCCATGCGGGCCAGCACATAGCCGGCCCAGGTGCCGAGGATGACCGCCGCCGTGGCCGTCAGCGCGGCGATGCGGAACGACAGCCAGGCCGCGCGCAGCAGCGCCTCGTCGTTGAACAGCGAGTGGTACCAGCGCATCGAGAAACCGGTCCAGGACGTGACCGCCGGCGACTCGTTGAACGAGAAGACCATCAGGCTGACGATGGGCACATACAGGAAGAAGTACCCCAGCCCCAGCGCGAGGGCGCGCAGCGTCTTGTTGGGGCCGTTCATTTGCGCCCCCCGCCAGCCTGTTCCTGCTGCTTGACCTGGTTGAACTGGAACAGCGCCAACGGCACCAGGAGCAGCAGCACCATCACGCAGGTCACCGCCGAGGCCATCGGCCAGTCGGTGTTGTTGAAGAATTCATTCCACATCACGCGGCCCATCATCAGGGTGTTGGCCCCGCCCAGCATTTCCGGGATCACGTACTCGCCCACCGCCGGGATGAAGACCAGCATGGCGCCGGCGATCACGCCCTGGCGCGACAGCGGCACGGTGATCTGCCAGAACGCCTGCCAGGGCTTGGCGCCCAGGTCATAGGCGGCTTCCAGCAGGCGCAGGTCCATCTTCACCAGCGTGGCGTAGAGCGGCAGGATGAAGAACGGCAGGTAGGCATAGACCATGCCGATATAGACCGCCAGGTCAGTGCGGTAGATCTCCAGCGGGCTGGAGATGATGCCCAGGGCCTGCAGCAGGTTGTTGAGCAGGCCGTCGTTGCGCAGGATGCCGACCCAGGCGTACACGCGCAGCAGCAGCGAGGTCCAGAACGGCAGGATCACGCCCAGCAGCAGCAGGTTGCGCACCGAGGGCGAGGAACGCGCGATGTAATAGGCGATCGGGTAGCCGATCAGCACGCAACAGAGCGTGGTGATGGCGGCGATCTTGACCGAATTCAGGTAGGTGGCGAAATACAGGCTGTCCGTCAGGAGCAGGATGTAGCCGCGCAGGTGCAGGCTGAACTGCACCGCCTCGTCCTTGAATTCGGCCAGCGGGGTGTACGGCGGCACGCCGAATTGCAGTTCGGCAAAGCTGATCTTGAAGACCAGCAGGAACGGCACCAGCAGGAACACCAGCAGCCAGGCGAACGGCGGCACCACCGCCAGCGTCTTGCCTGATGGCAGCCAGTCCCGGGGAGAAAAGCGGCTCATGGGATGGACCTCCGCGCCGCGCTCAGGACGACAGCACGGTGGCGCTGTCGGCGTCCCAGCTGACGAAGATCTCTTCGTCGATGCCGGGCGCATCCATCTGCGCCAGCAGCAGGCTGGGCACGCTGGCCTCGACCATCATGCCGGAGTCCAGCCGGATCTGGTACAGCGCGTAGCTGCCCATCCAGGCCATGTGGCTGACCATGCCGTGCGCCCAGTTGTATTCGCCCTCGGGCTGGTTGCGCGACACCACCAGGCGCTCGGGCCGGATCGACACGTGCACGTCCATGCCCAGCGGCTCGCTCTCGCCGTGGCTGACGTACAGCGGGCGGGTCAGCTCGGCGCACTCGATGGCGACGTGGTCAGGTTCGTCGACCACGATGGTGCCGGTGAACATATTGGTCGAGCCGATGAAGCTGGCGACGAAGCGCGAGTTCGGGAAGGCGTAGACATCCTGCGGCGTGCCGCATTGGACGATCTGGCCTTCGGTCATGACGGCCAGGCGATGCGCCATGGTCATGGCCTCTTCCTGGTCGTGGGTGACCATGATGCAGGTCACGCCGACCTGCTCCAGGATCTTGACCAGTTCGATCTGGGTCTTCTGGCGGATCTGCTTGTCCAGCGCCGACATGGGCTCGTCCAGCAGCAGCAGCTTGGGCCGCTTGACCAGGCTGCGCGCCAGCGCCACGCGCTGCTGCTGCCCGCCCGAGAGCTGGTTGGGCTTGCGCCGCGCGTAGCCGGCCATCTGCACCAGGTCCAGCGCCTCGAACACGCGGTCGTGGATCTCGGCCCGGGGCACGCCTTCCTGCTTCAGGCCGAAGGCCACGTTGGCCTCGACCGTCATGTGCGGGAACAGCGCATAGGACTGGAACATCATGTTCACGGGCCGGCGGTACGGCGGCGTGCTGGTGATGTCCTCGCCGTCGAGCAGGATCTGGCCCGAGGTCGCTTCCTCGAAGCCCGCCAGCATGCGCAGCAAGGTCGACTTGCCGCTGCCGGAGCTGCCCAGCAGCGCGAATATCTCGTTGCGCTTGACCGACAGGTTGACGGAACGCACGGCGACCACGTCGCCGAAAATCTTCACCACGTCGGCGATCCGGACGAACTCGTCCGGATCGGCCGCGTGCTGCGCCGAGTAACGGCTATCGCTCATGATCGCTTATCTTCCGGACTTCAGCTCGGCCCACATGCGCGTTTGCAGGCGTTGGACGTTCAAGGGCTGGGCCTTGATCACATAGAGGGTCTTGGAGACCTCGGGCGACGGGTAGATCATGGGATTGTCGGCCACGTCCTTCACCACGTACTTGCGCGCCTCTTTGTTGGCGTTCGGGTAGAACATGGTGTTGGTGATGGCCGCGTGGACCTGGGGCGTCTCGATGTAGTTGATGAACGCCAAGGCCTCCTCGGGATGCGGCGCATCCTTCGGGATGACCATCAGGTCGAACCAGGCCGGCGCGCCGCCCTTGGGAATGAAGTAGTTCACTTCATAGGACTTCCTGGCTTCCTGGGCGCGCTTGCGGGCGATCATCACGTCGCCCGAAAAGCCGTAGACCATGCACAGGTCGCCCACGGCCAGCTCGTCGATATAGCCGGACGAGCTGAACTGGCGGATGTACGGGCGGATCTGCTTGAGCAGGTCCAGCGCGGCCTTGTAGTCGTCGGGGTTGGCGCTGTTGGGATCCTTGCCCAGGTACTTCAGCACCGCCGGGAAGACCTGCGCGGCCTCGTCCAGCATCGAGATGCCGCATTCCTTGAGCTTGGCGGCGTTCTCGGGCTTGAACAGGATGTCCCAGTTGCCCAGGTCGACGTTGTCGCCCAGGATCTGCTTGACCTTGGTGACGTTGTAGCCCAGGCCATTGGTACCGTAGCCCCAGGGGATGGCGTACAGGTTGCCCGGGTCGACGCTGGCGACCAGCGCCATCACGTCAGGATCCAGGTACTTCCAGTTCGGGATCTTGGACTTGTCCAGCTTCTGGAACAGGCCTGCCTCGATCTGGCGGGAGGCGTAATGCGTGGACGGGACAACGACGTCATAGCCGGACTTGCCGGCCAGCAGCTTGGCTTGCAGCGTGTCGTTGCTGTCGTAGACGTCATAGCGGACCTTGATGCCGGTTTCCTTCTCGAAACCCGGAATCGTGTCCGGCGCCGTGTATTCGGCCCAGTTGTAGACGTTGACGACCTTGTTCTGCGCGACCGCCGGCGCTGCGGCCGCCGCGACCAGCATTGCCCCGAGCGCCCAGCGCATTCCCGCCCCTAGTTTCATATACGAACCCCCTTGCCCTATGCGTGTATTTCAGGAGTGCCAAAAGGCGCAATGATAAAGCTTTTTAACGCGGACCTCCCCAACTTTGGGGGGCTTTTTGCCGCAAATCGGGGGACGATCGCCTCGCATGCGCCCTCTCGGCCGCTTGCGGGCGGCCCGCGCCCGCGTCAAGGCTGGATGCCCACGCCCCACGCCGTCCAGTAGCTGTCGCGCAGCTTGAGCCAGAAGCGCTCGCCGGCGTCCCCCGCCACCTTGTTCAGCGAACGCCGCAGCCGCTCCAGGTTGCCCTGGCGCTGGCGATCGGACAACCGTCCCTGGGTGCCCCGGTCGAAATCGATGAGCCAGACGCGGCCCTCGCCGCCGATCAGGATGTTGAACGCGTTCAGGTCGGCGTGCCAGACGCCGGCCCGGTGCATGCGGACGATGGCCGCGGCCACCGGCTCCCAGAGCGGCTCGGCCAGCATCTGGGCCAGCGGCTTCACGCCGGGAATGCGCTCGACCAGGATGGCGGCGCGGTAGACCGGCCCCTGGCGCCAGTAGGCGGCGGCCAGCGGCGCCGGCACGTCCAGCCCCTGGCGCCGCATGGCGGCCAGCAAGCGGTATTCGCGGAAGCTGCGCGTGCGGTCCTCGCCGGCCCACAGATAGCTGTCGCGGCTCAGGCGGGCGATCATGCCGCCGCGCCGGTAGCGGCGCAGCACGCCCTGCCAGCCCTCGCCGTGCACGAACCAGGCAGCCTGCCTGCCGCCGGCGTCCACCGGACGGGCGCGTTCGCCGTAGCGGGCGGGGTCGAACAATTGCGGTCCGGCCTCGCCCAGGCGCGCGTCGCTCAGCATGGCGCCGCCCAGCGGCGCCGGCCAGGCCGCGCGGCGGGCGCCGGACGCATCGCGTTCCGCCTTCATGGCCGGCCGCCCCGTTGCGGCGCCGGGCGCCGGTCGATGTCGCTTGCAGTCAATGGAGATACGCCAAAAGGGAAAACGTCCCCAAAATTATTGCACGGACCCGCTATTTACACGGACCCGACATGCGGCCGCAGCGCCGCCAGCCAGCAGGCCACCGCGACGGCCCCGCCGTCCGGCGCACCGACCGCGCGCTCGCCCAGGTAGCTGGCGCGGCCGGCGCGCGGCGCCATGGCGGCGGTCGCCTGCGCGCCCTGCTCGGCGGCTTCGACCGCGGCGGCGAAGGCGGCGGCGGGCGCCGCGCCCGCGGCCAGGCCCTGCTCGAAGGCGGCGGCGGCCGGGAACAGCGCGTCCAGCATGGTCCGGTCGCCGGCCTTGGCCCCGCCCAGGTCGCTGACGGCCTGCACGGCATCGCTGAAGGCGCCGGCCCAGTCGCGCGCCGACGGTTGCGGCGCCTGCGCCAGCCGGCGCGAGGCGCGCAGCAGCGCGGTGGCGTAGAACGGGCCGGAACTGCCGGCGATGGCCTTGCGCAGCGCGCCGCCCAGCGCGGCCAGCGCGCCGGCCGGATCGGCCAGGGCCGCGTCGGGCACCGCCAGGATGGCGTCGGCGGCGCGCTTCATGCTGGCGCCCAGGTCGCCGTCGCCCGCCAGCGAATCCAGCTCGGTCAGCGTCGGCTCCTTGGCGTGCAGCGCCGCCGCCGCCGCGCCCAGCGCCGGCTTGAGAGCGGCGATCCAGCGCTGGCCGGCGGCGTCGGGCGCGGCCTGGGCCTCGCCCAGCTCCAGCGCCGGCGCGGCGACGTAGATGTCCTGGTTGACCTGCCCGCCGCCCGGCCAGGCGCGCGCGCCCGTGGCCGCGTCCAGCAGCGCGAGGCGGCCTTCGTCCACGCGCAGCAGCGACAGCGAGCAGCCCGGCATGTCGAGCGCCGACAGCAGCGTGCCCGACCAGGCCCGCTCGACGGCGATCCCGCGCGCGGCCAGCTTGTCGTACGCGGCGCGCATGACCACGTCCAGCTCCATCTGCGGCGTCGCGCCCAGGCCGTTGACCAGCAGCGCGACGCGCGCGCCGGCCGCCAGGCCCATGTCCTCGACGATGTAGTCCAGCAGGGTCGCGGCCAGTTGATCGGCCGGCAGCATGGCGCTGCGCTCGACGCCCTTCTCGCCGTGGATGCCCAGGCCCAGCTCGATCTCGTCGTCGGCCAGCGTGAAGCCGGATTTCTCCGCGCCCGGCAGCGTGCAGCCGCCCAGGGCCACGCCCATCGAGCCGAGCTGCGCGGCCGCCTCGCGCGCGGCGGCGGCGACCTGCGCCAGCGGCAGCCCCAGGGCCGCGGCGGCGCCCGCGACCTTGTGCACCAGCACGGTGCCGGCGATGCCCCGCCGACGTTCGCGCGGCGTGTGCCGGCGCAGCGACACGTCGTCGGCGACGATGGCGATCTCCACCGGGATGCCCTCGGCGCGAGCCAGCTCGGCGGCCAGGCCGAAGTTCAGCCGGTCGCCGGTGTAGTTCTTGACGATCAGCAAGGCCCCGTTGGGCCCGGCCGTGGCGCGGATGGCCGCCAGCACGGCATCGGTGGACGGCGAGGTGAATACCTCACCGCAAACCGCCGCGCTCAGCATGCCGGCGCCGACATACCCGGCGTGCGCAGGCTCATGGCCGGAGCCGCCGCCGGAAATCACGGCCACGGGCCGCTGGCCCGCCGCCGGCAGATCGCTGCGCACCAGCACGTGCTCATCGCCCAGGATGGCCGTGCCCGGCGCCTGCCGCGCCGCGCCTTCGAGCATTTCCCGCACCAGTCCGGACGGATCGTTGATGAGTTTCTTCATTGTCGGGCCACCTCAAAAATGAAAAGGCTCTCGCAAAAGAGCCATGAACCCACGCAGGATACCGGTTTCACCCCATCGACGGTTTCACCCCATCGGGATGCCGCGGAGCCGGCTTTGCCGGTCCGCAGGCATGCCCCCTGGGGGGAGCGCGCGAGCGCTTCGGGGGGGACTTCTCCTCCGGTCCGCAGGCATGCCCCCTGGGGGGAAGCGCGCGAGCGCTTCGGGGGGGTCACCTATTCCGCATCCAGTCGGCCACGCCGTAGAAAGACTCCAGCAGCCGATCGACCAGCGCCGGCTCGATGCCCTCGTCCTCCAGCGCGCGGCCCATGCAGGTCACCCACTGGTCGCGCTCGACCTCGCCGATGGAGAAAGGCAGATGCCGCGCGCGCAGCCGGGGATGGCCGAAACGCTCGATGTAGTGGTCCGGGCCGCCGAAGTAGCCGCACAGGAACCAGAACAGCTTGTCGCGGGCCTCGTCCAGGCTGGGGCCATGGGCGGCGCGCAGTTCCTTCAGGTCCGGCTCGATGTCCATCAGGTCGTAGAAACGGTCGACCAGGGCGCGCACGCCGGGCTCGCCGCCAAGTAGATCAAAAATGCTGCGGGAAGTATCCACGGGCTCGCTTATCGAATGGACGCGGGACGTCATCAGGTTTCTCTCAGGGTGACCAGGGGCGGGGTGCGCAGCACCCCGCGCAGGGCCAGCGCGCCGCCGGCCCAGGCGCCGAGCATGCCCGCGCCGATGCCGGCCAGCCACGGCCAGAGGCTGAGGGTAATCGCAAAGTCGAACACCAGGGTTGATAAAACCCAAGCAATCGCGCTGGCGCCGGCCGCCGCCAGCAGCCCGGCCAGGCCGCCCACCGCCCACAGCTCGATGCGCTGCGAGCGCGCCAGCTGACGCCGGGTCGCGCCCAGCGCCCGCAGCACGGCAGCCTCGCGCATGCGTTCGTCGCGCGTGGCGGTCAGCGCGGCGGCCAGCACCAGCACCCCGGCCGCCAGCGTGAACAGGAACAGCAGCTGCACCGCGCGCCCCACTTCGTTCAACACCGACTGCAGTTGCCGCAGGATGGCGCCCACGTCGAACACGGTCAGGTTGGGAAACTCGCGCACCAGCGCCGGCAGCACCGGTTCCTTGCCCGGCGGCAGGTAAAACGAGGTGATCCAGCTTTGCGGCATGTCGGCCAGCGCGGCGGGCGTGAGGATGGCGAAGAAATTGACGCGCATCGTGTCCCAGTCCACCCGCCGGATGCTGGTGACGGCGGCCTCGACCTGCTGGCCGGCCACGTCGAACAGCATCTTGTCGCCCAGCTTGATGCCCAGCGTCTTGGCCAGGCCCGACTCCAGCGAGACCTCGTCGGCGCCGGGCGCGAGCCAGCGGCCTTGCTCGATGCGGTTGGACGAGGGCAGCTCGTCGCCGTAGGACAGGTTGAATTCCCGGTCCACCAGCCGCTTGGCGCGCGGCTCTTCGTAGTCGTCCGGCCCCACCGGCTTGCCATTGAGGGCGATCAGGCGGCCACGCACCATGGGCGCCAGGCTGACGCGGCCCAGTCCTTCGCGCGCCAGCGCGTCGGACACGGCCTGACGCTGCTCGGGCTGGACGTTGATCAGAAAGCGGTTGGGCGCGTCCGGCGGCAGCGTGCGCTGCCAGCCCTGGATCAGGTCGGTGCGCGTCATGGCCAGCAGCAACAGCGCCATCAGGCCGATCGCCAGCGCGCAGACCTGGGTGATGGTGGTGGCGCGGCGCCGCACCACGCCGGCCAGGGCGAAGCGCAGGGACGGCAGCCCGTTGGCCACGCGACGCAGGCGCGACAGGCCCAGGATGCAGAGCCAGGCCACCAGCGCGAACACCAGGAAGGCGCCCAGGAAGCCGCCCGCCACCACCGCCCCCAGCCGCGCGTCGCCGGCGAACCACCAGATCAGCAGCGCGAAGCCCGCCGCGCCCAGCCCATAGCCGGCGGCGCTGCGCGCGCCCAGGGTGTCGGCGTCGCGCCGCAGCACGCGGGCCGGCGGCACATGGCGCAGCTGCGCCAGCGAGGGCAGCGCGAAGCCCAGCAGCAACAGCAGGCCGGTCAGCAGCCCCTGCGCCGCCGGCACCGCCGAGGGCGCGGGCAGGGTCGTGTCGATCAGCGAAGCCAGCACCGCCACCAGCCCCTGGTGCACGGCGAAGCCCAGCAGGCAGCCGACGGCCGACGAGAACAGCCCGACCAGCGCGAACTCCAGCGTCAGCATGCGCGAGACCTGCGACTGCACGGCGCCCAGGCAGCGCATGACGGCGATGCCGTCGCGGTGCCGCGCCATGTAGCGCCCGGCCGCCAGCGCCACTGCCACGGCCGAGATCAGCACGGCCAGCAGCGCCACCAGCGACAGGAAGCGCTGGGCGCGGTCCAGCGTGCGGCGCACCTCGGGGCGGCCCGATTCCAGCGTCGCCAGCTTCTGGCCGCGCTTGAGGTTCTGGCCCAGCCAGCCGGCGTAGCCGGACACGGCCTCGGGCGGGCCGGCGACCAGCAGCGCGTAGCCGATGCGGCTGCCCGGCGCGATCAGGCCGGTGGCCGGCAGGTCGCTGGCGCGCAGCAGCACGCGCGGCGCGACGTTGACGAACTGCATGCCCCGGTCGGGCTCGTAGCTCACCACCCGCTCGATGCGCAGGCGCGTGTCGCCCACGTTGAGCAGGTCGCCGATCTTCAGGTTCAGCAGCGACAGCAGCTGGCCGTCGACCCAGACCGCGCCCTCGGACGGAATGCCGCGCGCCGGCGCGTCCGGGGCGAACGGCCCCTCGGCCACGCGCAGCGCGCCGCGCAGCGGGTAACCGGGCTCGACGGCCTTGAGCGCGGCCAGCTGGGCGCCGTCGCCCGCGCTGACCATGGACGGGAACTGCCAGGTGCGCGATACCTCGAGCCCGCGCTGGCGCGCCTGCTGCAGGAAGGCGTCCGGCACCGGCTCGTCGGCGTCCAGCACCAGGTCCGCCCCCAGCATCTGGCCGGCGTCGCGCTCCAGCGCCCGGCCGACCCGATCGGCCAGGAAGCCGACGCTGGTCACGGCGGCCACCGCCACCACCAGCGCCAGCACCAGCAGACGCAACTCGCCGGCGCGCGCGTCGCGCATCATCATCCTGGCGCCCAGGCGCAAGGTGGACCAGAAACCGGCGCGGCGCGCCCGGGAGGCATCAGGGAAATCCATCATCGTGCAATCTTACCCAACGGCCGGAAGGGGGGCCGAATCCCGCTATCATGCGCTACTGCGGCGCGACGCCGTGACAAGAACATATCGAATACTGGAGAAGACAATGCGCAAATCCTGGCTTGCAGCCACGATCCTGGCCGCCTGCGGGGCGGTCGCTTCCCTGCCCGCCGCGGCGCAGAACACCCTGAAGATGGCCTACGCCCTGTCGACCTCGTCGCACTACGGCGCCGGCGCGGACGCCATGGCCAAGTCCATCGAGGCCTCGACGGGCGGCAAGTACAAGGTGCAGCAGTTCGCCAACAGCGCGCTCGGCGGCGAGCGCGAGGTCATCGAGGGGCTGCAGATCGGCACCATCGACCTGGCGATCGTTTCGACAGGTGCCACCCTCAATTTTGTTCCCGAAACCGGGGTTTTCGATATCCCCTTCCTGCTGCGCGACCTGCCGCACGCCCGCACGGTGCTGGACAGCAAGATCGGCCAGGACATGCTGGCCAAGTTCCCCAGCCGCGGCATCATCGCCCTGGCCTGGGGCGAACAGGGCTTCCGTCACCTGACCAACAACGTGCGCCCGGTCAAGACGCCGGCCGACGCCAAGGGCCTGAAGATCCGCACCACGGAAAACCCCATCCACATCGCGGCCTTCCGCCAGATCGGCATCCTGCCGACCCCGATGGCCTGGCCCGAAGTGGCCACCGCCCTGCAGCAGGGCACCATCGACGGCCAGGAGAACCCGCTGTCGGTCATCACCTCGGCCAAGCTGTCGCAAATGCAGAAGCACCTGGCGCTGACCGGCCACGTCTACGGCCCGGCGCTGGTGCTGATGTCGGCCAACGTCTACAACGGCCTGTCGGCCGCCGACAAGGCCAACTTCGACAAGGCCGGCAAGGAATCGGCCCAGGCCATGCGCGCCTACGTCGACAACATCGAGAAGACCGGCGTGGAACAGCTGAAGAAGGAAGGCATGCAGGTCACCGAAGTGGACCGCGCCGCCTTCGCCGCCGCCGTCGAGCCGGCCTACCCCGAGTACTACAAGAAGTACGACAAGAAGCTGATCGACGCCATCCGCGACACCAAGTAAGCACGGCGCGCCGGCGCGGACAGGCGCGTAGCGGGCATGGCGGCACAGGCCCGCCGGCCCGCGCCGTCCGCCGGCCGGCCCTGCCGGGTCGCCCCCATCGCTAGCGGGACTCCATTCATCATGCGTTTGCTCTGCGCCTTCGACCGCCTGCTCTTCAAGCTGGTATCGGTCATCGCCCAACTCTTGCTGGTGGCCGCCGCGGCCGCCGCCTTCTACCAGGTCATCGCCCGTTTCGTGCTGCATTCGCCGGCCGACTGGAGCGAGGTCCTGACCCGCGCGCTGCTCATCTGGACCGTGCTGCTGGGCGTGGCCCTGGCCTTCCGCCACGGCGCCATGATCAGCGTCGAACTGCTGCGCAACATGCTGGGCGGCGCGCGCCGCCGGGCGCTGGAAGCGCTGATCGGCCTGATCTGCGCCGGCTTCCTGGGCTTCGTGGCCTGGATCGGCGGCCAGATGACCTGGCGCGTGCGTTTCCAGACCGTGCCCAGCCTGGACATCTCGATCTCCTGGATCTACCTGGCCATCCCGGTCGGCGCCACGCTGGCCGCCATCGCCGTGCTGGCCCGCTGGTGCGCCGGCGAAGAAGCCGAGGCCCCCTTGCGCAACGACGCGCAGGGCTGACCCGTTCGAAACGAATCCAAGCAGATCACGCCATGTCCCAATTGATGATTGTCTCGATGCTGATTTTCTTCGGGCTGTCCGTGCCGGTCGCCGTGTCGATCGGACTGGCCAGCCTGGCGGGAGTCGGCGCCGCCAACCTGCCCTGGCTGGTGGTGGCCCAGCAGTTGTACGCCGCGCTGGACAAGTACCCGCTGGTGGCGATTCCCTTCTTCATCCTGGCCGGCAACCTGATGGAAGCCGGCGGCATTTCCGAACGCATGGTCGAGTTCGCCAAGAGCCTGGTGGGCGGCATCCAGGGCGGCCTGGCCTGCACCTGCGTGCTGACCTGCATGATCTTCGCGGCCGTGGCCGGCTCCAGCGTGGCCACCACCTTCGCGGTCGGCGCCATCCTGATCCCGGCCATGATCCGGCACGGCTACCCGGCGCCCTTCGCCGCCTCGCTACAGGCCAGCGCGGCCGAGCTGGGGGTCATCATCCCGCCGTCCATCCCGATGATCCTGTTCGCCGTGTCCACCGACACCTCTACCGGCGAGCTGTTCATCGCCGGCGTGATGCCCGGCATCCTGATCGGCCTGGCGCTGATGTTCTACGTGTGGTTCTACGCCAGGCGCAACGGCCTGGGCAAGCGCGACGGCGAGGGCCGCCTGCCGCTGTGGCCGGCGTTCAAGCGCGCCTGGCTGGCGCTGATGATGCCGGCCATCATCCTGGGCGGCATCTACGGCGGCGTGTTCACGCCGACCGAGGCATCCGTGGTGGCGGTGATGTACGCCGTAGTGGTGGGCAAGTTCATCTACCGCAAGCTCAGCTTCGGCCAGCTGTCCGAAACGCTGCACAAATCCGTCATGTCGACCGCGGTGATCATGTTCGTGATCGCCAACGCCGGCGTCTTCAGCTTCCTGCTCAACCGCGCCGGCATCCCCGACGCGCTGGGCGTCTGGCTGGCGCAGGTGTTCGACACCAAGTTCACGTTCCTGATGGGCGTGAACGCGGCGCTGTTCCTCATCGGCATGTTCATCGAGACGTCCGCGTCCATCGTGGTGCTGGCCCCGCTGCTGCTGCCGGTGGCGCTGAAATTCGGCGTGGAGCCGGTGCATTTCGGCATCATCATGGTCGTCAACCTGGCGCTGGGCATGATCACCCCGCCCTTCGGCGTGAACCTGTTCGCCGCCTGCGCGGTGGCCAAGCTGCCGCTGGAACGGCTGATCAAGCCGCTGATTCCGTTCGTGGGCGTGGTGATCGTCTGCCTGATGATCATCACCTACTGGCCGGGGCTGTCGCTGGGGTTGCGCGACGTGGTCTACGGCAAGTAGCGCGGGGCCGCCCTCCTGCGGGCGGCGCCCGCATCAACGAAAAAGCGCCCGATGGGCGCTTTTCTGCGGCTGTGCGCGATCCGGGCGCGCGGACCTGAAGCCGCCTCCCGGGTTCCTGCCCCGAATCGGGGTCAGACCTCGCGTTCTTCGGTCTTGAGATTGTTGTCGTGGGCGAAATCGACCACGAACTTGTAGGCCAGCGGTTCCAGGTCGCGCAGGCGCTGGTCAACCACGATGCCGCGCACGCCGTCGATCACGACCGGCAGCACGTAGGGCGAATAGGTGAGGTGATTGCCGGCGCTGCCGGGCGGCCGGAACTGGGCCATGACGCCGGCCAGCCGCTCGGCCCAGTCGCTGGGGCGGAATCGGCTGCCGCTTTCGGTGACGCCGTGGATTACGAATTGTCTGACGCGAGTTGCCATGAGTTCTTCATCTACAGGACGCCCTTCACGAAAGCCGGATCTTCGGCGTGATCAAACATGCGTCCTGCGCCGCGAATTGTATATGATTGATCCTTTGCCCTCCCTAAAACGGCTGCACGCCCCGTAAAACGGAGCTGTCCAGCGGGTGGCCGGACCGGCTCCGCCCGTCGGGCCGGCGAACCAGACAGGCAGGTCGCGGCGACACCGCGGCAGCGGCGCGAAGCCGGCCCTGTCCGCCCATGGGAGTCCGCCCCAGGAGAATCCGCGATGCCCTCGCCTCTGGCCAATATCTACGCCCGCCTGCCGGTATCGTTCACGCACGGCCAGGGCGTATGGCTATGGGACGCGCAGGGCCGCAAGTACCTGGACGCGCTGGCGGGCATCGGCGTGTCCTGCCTGGGCCACGCGCATCCGAAGCTGGTGACGGCGATCGCCGAACAGGCCGCGCGCGTCATACACACGTCCAACATCTACGAGATCCCGCAGCAGGCCGAGCTGGCCGCCCGCCTGACGGCGCTGGCCGGCATGCAGGAAGCGGCCTTCGCCAACAGCGGCTCCGAGGCCAACGAGGCCGCCATCAAGCTGGCCCGCTACTACGCCTGGCAGCGCGGCAACCAGCACGCCCACATCATCACCATGGACTCGTCCTGGCACGGGCGCACGCTGGCGACGCTGGCGGCCACCGGCAGCGACAAGGCCCGCAAGGGCTTCGAGCCCCTGCCCTCCGGCTTCATCCAGGTGCCGTATAACCAGATCGACGCGGTGCGCGCCGCCGGCGACGCCGAGCCGCGCGTGGCGGCGGTCCTGCTTGAGGCGCTGCAGGGCGAAGGCGGCATCCGGCCGTCGGACGCCGCCTACCTGCAGGCGCTGCGCCAGCTCTGCACCGAGCGCGGCTGGCTGCTGATGATCGACGAAGTGCAGTCCGGCATCGGCCGCAGCGGCAAGTGGTTCGCGCACCAATGGGCCGGCATCCGGCCCGACGTGATGACGCTGGCCAAGGGCCTGGCGGGCGGCGTGCCCATCGGCGCCATGCTGGCGGCCGGCCCCGCCGCCGGCGTGCTGACGCCCGGCAGCCACGGCACCACCTTCGGCGGCGGCCCGCTGGCCTGCGCGGCCGGGTTGGCGGTGCTGGACGCCATCGAATCCGAAAACCTGCTCGACAATGCCCGCGCGGTGGGCGCGCACCTGCGCGAATCGCTGGCCGCCGCGCTGGCCGGCACGCCCGGCGTGACCGAGATCCGCGGACGCGGCCTGATGCTGGGCATCGAGCTGGCCCGCCCCTGTGGCGCGCTGGCGCTGCGCGCGCTCGATGCGGGCCTGCTGATCAACGTCACGCGCGACCGCGTCATCCGCATGCTGCCGCCCCTGATCCTCAACCGGGCGGAAGCCGACCGGATCGTCGAGATCCTGGTCCCGCTGATCCGGGATTTCCTGGCCGACAAGACATCATCAACACCCCTGCCGGGCCACGAGCCCGGCCGGGCACTTTGACCTGCGACCTCACCATGACACCACCTACGACTCAAAACGGCCCGTTGCGGCACTTTCTCCAGTTCAAGGATTTCTCGTCCGCCGAGATCGCGTACGTGCTGGACCGCGCGCGCCTCATCAAGGACAAGTTCAAGCGCTACGAACCCCACATGCCGCTGCACGACCGCACGCTGGCGATGGTGTTCGAAAAGGCCAGCACGCGCACCCGCGTGTCGTTCGAGGCCGGCATGTACCAGATGGGCGGCTCGGTCATCAACCTGACGTCCAACGATTCCCAGCTGGGCCGCTCCGAGCCCATCGAGGACACCGCGCGCGTCATCTCGCGCATGGTCGACATCGTCATGATCCGCACGTTCGAGCAGACCCGCATCGAGCGCTTCGCCTCGCACTCGCGCGTGCCGGTGATCAACGGCCTGACCAACGAATTCCACCCCTGCCAGATCCTGGCCGACATTTTCACCTACATCGAGCACCGCGGCCCCATCGCCGGCAAGACGGTGGCCTGGGTGGGCGACGCCAACAACATGGCCTACACCTGGCTGCAGGCCGCCGAGCTGCTGGGCTTCACGCTGCACGTGTCCGGCCCGGCCGGCTACGAGCTGGAACCGGCGCGCATCGGCAATCCGTCCGACAAGGTGCTGCGCCAGTTCAAGGATCCCATGGAAGCGTGCCAGGGCGCGCACCTGGTGACCACCGACGTCTGGACCAGCATGGGCTATGAGGCCGAGAACGAAGAGCGCCGCGCCGCCTTCGCCGACTGGCGCGTCGACGCCGAGATGATGGCCGTGGCCGATCCGCAAGCCGTGTTCATGCACTGCCTGCCCGCCCACCGGGGCGAGGAAGTCACCGGCGACGTCATCGACGGCCCGCAAAGCGTGGTCTGGGACGAGGCCGAGAACCGCATGCACGTGCAGAAGGCGCTGATGGAGTTCCTGCTGCTGGGCCAGCTCAAGTAAGCCTGCGCGCAAGATCCGCCGGGGCGCTCGCCGCCCCCGGCGACAAAGGGCCGGACGCCTCGCGGTGTCCGGCCCTTTTGCGTGCTTGCGGTCCGGTAGTTGCCGCCCCGTGGCTGCCGCCCGGGGATTGCTGTCCGGGGATTGCTGTCTGGGGATTGCTGTCTGGGGATTGCTGTCCGGCGGCCAATGCTTGATGGCCGCAGCCGGCGCCGCCTACAGGATCCGGGCGAACATCGTGCGCCGCGTGTTGCGGAACGACGGCCGCACCCGGCTGCTCCAGTCCGTGGCCCGCACCGCCAGCCACGGCGAGCTGCCGAAGGTCTCGCGCGTGTGCAGGTCGTAGCAGGCTAGGTAGCGCGGCCCCTTGTGGCGGCATACATAGCGCAGCGCGCGCACGGTGCCGGGCACGGCGGCCAGGCCGGGCAGGTGCTCCTGGTCGTACCAGGCGTTCAGGTCGGCCTCGGCCTCGGGCAGCACATCGGTCTCGACGATATAGTGCCAGGGCGCGTCCTGCCCGCGGGCCGCGCCGGGCAGGTCCAGCGTCCGGTGCAGCACGCGCACGCTGGCGCCGGGCAACTGCTCGGCCACGCGCGCGCCCACTTCGGGCAAGGTGCCTTCGCCGCCGTCGATGTACAGATAGGTCTCGTCCTCGTCCACGGCCGCATAGGCGCTCACGCGCACGTTGGGCAGGCCGTCGGCCAGCCGGCCGGCGATGCCGGCGGCGCGCGGCGCGTCGATGCGCTCGCCCAGGGACAGCAGCAGTACGGTATCCGTCACTTTCCCATTCCTCAGTGTCCGACGCGCAAGGCGACCAGGAAACGCGACACCATGTTGTAGGCCGCCACGGTCGCCGTCAATTCCACCAGCGCCTGGTCGTCGTGCAACGCGCGCAGCGGCGCGAACACGGCGTCCGGCACCTCGATGCCGCGCGTCATGGCGTCGGTCAGCGCCAGCGCCTCGGCCTCGCCCGGCGCCAGCCCCTCCGGCCCTGCCAGTCCCGCCAGCTCCGCCAGCGCGGGGCCGGCGCGCAGGCGCTCGATCAGCGCGTCCGGCATGCCGGCCTGGCGCGCGTGCGGCACATGGGCCTCGAACTCATAGGGCGCGCCGTTCAGCGTCGCCACCCGCAGGATGATCAGCTCGCGCAGGCGCGGCGCCAGCCCCGTCTTCTGGCGGATGGCGGTCAGCATCGCCTCCCAGCCCTCGGTCACGGCCGGGCTGTTCAGCAGCACCTGGTACAGCGGCGAGACGCGGCCGCGCGCGGCAGCGATGCGCGCTTCCAGGCCGGCCAGCGCCGGCCGCGCGCCCGGCTCCACCGGCGTCACTCTGCATGCGTCCATGGCGCTCACTCCGGCCGGATGTTCTTGCGCTGGATCAGCGCGGTCCACTTGTCGCGGTCGGACGCGATCAGCGCCGCCAACTCCTGCGGCGAGCTGGGCGCGGCCTGGGCGCCGAACTTCTCCAGCCGCGCGCGCACGGCCTCGCTGCCCAGCGCGGCGCGCACCGCCTGGTTGAGCTTGTCCACGGTGGCCGCCGGGGTGGCGGCCGGCGCCACCAGCCCGTACCAGTTGTTGGACTCCACGCCGGCGATGCCCTGCTCGGCCAGCGTCTTGACGTCCGGCAGCAGCGGATGGCGCGACGGCGCGGCGATGCCCAGCGCCTTGAGCTTGCCGCCCTGGATATGCCCGATCAGGCCCGGCACGTCGCCGAAGAAGCCCGCCACCTGGTTGCCCATCACGTCGTTGATCACCGGCGCCGCGCCCTTGTAGGGCACGTGCATCACCTTGGCGCGGCTGGCGTCGGCGAACATCTCCAGCGTCAGGTGCGGAATGCTGCCGATGCCGGACGAGCCCACCGCCACCGGCTGCGAGTCGGCCTGAGAGCGTTTGACGAAATCGGCCGCGTCCGTGGCCGGGTTGGCTGGGTTGACCACGAACACGGTGGCGTTGTTGACCACGCGCGAGACCGGCGCGAAGTCGCGCGCCGGATCGTAGGGCAGGTCCTTGTACAGCGCCGGGCTGATGGACACGGCGCCGACGCTGGTCAGGAACAGCACCGAGCCGTCGGCGGGCGCCTTGGCCACGTAGGCCGCGGCGATGTTGCCATTGGCGCCGGCCTTGTTCTCCACGATCACCTGCTGCTTGAGCTCCTTGCCCAACTGCTCGGCCAGCACGCGGCCCACCAGGTCCACCGGGCCGCCCGGCGGAAAGGCGATGATCAGCCGCACGGGCGCCTCGGCGCGTGCCGCGCCGGCGGCGGCCAGCCCCAGCAGGGCGGCGCAGAATAGTTTCTTCAACATGCTTGTCTCCTTTGGAATCGAATAGGGTCGTCGCCGCGCGGCCCGGCGGGGCCCGCGGCGCTGGGCTCAGGGAAATCCGTACAGCCGCGCCGGGTTGTGGACCAGCACCTGGCGACGCGCATCGTCTTCCGGACAGGCCAGGAAGAAGGCATCGCACAGCTCGCCGTCGTCCGGCATGTCGCCGCGCACGTTCGGGTGTGGCCAGTCGGTGCCCCACAAGGTGCGCTCGGGCATGGCCTCCACCAGCGCCCGCACGAAGGGAATGCCCTCGGCGAACGGCCGCCGGCCCGCGCCGATGCGGTCCAGGCCCGACACCTTCACCCAGGCGCCCGGCAGGTCCGCCAGGCCCAGCAACGCGCGAAAGGCCGGCGCGTCCAGCCCGTCGGCGGCGCGCACCCGGCCCATGTGATCGATCACGAAGGGCAGCGGCAGCGCGCGCAGGCGCGGCAGCAGCCCGGGCAGCTGGGCGCCGTCCAGGTGCAGGCACAGGTGCCAGCCCAGCGGCGCGATCAGGCCGACCACATGGTCGAAGACGGCGGGATCCGGCGCGCCGCCCAGGTGGGGCACGAAGTTGAAACGGGCCGCGCGCACGCCGGCCTCGTGCAGCGCGCGCACCGAAGCAGGAGTGGCATCCGCGCCCAGCAGCGCCACGCCGCGATAGCGGCCCTCGCTGCGGGCCAGCGCGTCCAGCAGCGCGGCATGGTCGCCGCCGTGGCAATTGGCCTGCACCACCACCGCGCGGCGGATGCCCAGGTGCGCGTGCAGCGCGGCCAGCCGGGACTGCGGCGCGTCGGGCGGCGTGTAGGAACGGCCCTCGGCATACGGGAACACGTCGGCCGGCCCGAACACATGGCAATGGGTATCGCAGGCGCCCGGCGGCAGGGCGTAGCGGGGACGGGACGGAGACGCGAGCGGCGGACGGCAATCGGACACGGGATGATCCTGCGGGGAAAGCGCCATGGTCATGGATTGCGGCTTGCCGAACAATGCTATATCTTTCATTTCAGATATAGAAAATATAAATATCCCGGACTCTCGTCCCGGAGCCTCCCCCGCCCCGCCCATCTCATGGACCTCAAGCAGATCGAATATTTCCTGCGCGTCGCCGAGCGCCGCAGCTTCTCGCGCGCGGCCGAGATGCTGGACGTGGCCCAGCCCACCCTGAGCCGGCAGGTGCGCCTGCTGGAACAGGAACTGGGCCAGCATCTGCTGTACCGCAACGGCCGGGGCGTGGAGCCCACCGAGGCGGGCCTGCGCTTCGTGGAACATGCCCGCGCCCTGCTGGCCCTGGCCGAGCGCGCCCGGGAAGACCTGCGCAGCCTGCGCGAGACGCCCGCCGGCAAGGTGTCGGTGGGCCTGCCGCCGCGTATCGCCCGGGTGCTGACGCCGCCGCTGGTGCAGGCGTTCCGGCGCGGCTTCCCCGACGCCTCGATCGCCGTCGCCGAGGGCCTGAGCGCGCAGGTGCGCGAATGGCTGCTGGCCGGGCGCGTCGACCTGGCGCTGCTCTATGATCCGGCCCCCTCACCCCAACTGGCCTGCGAGTCGCTGTTCCGCGAAGACCTGGTGCTGGCCGCCGCCCCCGGCGCTCGGCCCGCGCTGCCCGCACGCGTCGCGGTCAAGGACCTGGGCGCCTATCCGCTGGTGCTGCCCAGCCCGCCCAACGCCATCCGCACGCTGGTCGACAGCATCTGCCGCGCCCAGGGCGTGCGCCTGCAGGTGGCGGCCGAGGTCGACGCGGTGCAGACCATCGTCGAGCTGGCCGCGCAGGGCGATGCCTGCGCAATCCTGCCACGCTCAGCCGCCCGGGGACCGGCGGCCGAGCACGCGCTGGCGCTGGCCGATATCGTCGCCCCCCGCATCGTCAACAACCTGGTGCTGGCGACCGCCCGCCACCGTCCCTCGACGCGGCTGGCCTCGGCCACCGCCGAACTGATCCGCGGGCTGGAACTGCGCGCCCTGTTCGCCCCCGGCAAAAGCGCTAAAATGCCCACTTAGATTTCTTGTTTGGCGGCTCGCTGCTGTCAAAGTCCCGTTGGCGTCTCACCTCAAACAATGACCACTATCCTCCCGAACCTTCCCACCGGCCAGAAGGTCGGCATCGCCTTCTCCGGCGGCCTGGACACCAGCGCCGCGCTGCTCTGGATGCGCAACAACGGCGCCATCCCCTACGCCTACACCGCGAACCTGGGCCAGCCCGATGAGGCCGACTACGACGAGATCCCGCGCAAGGCCCTGGCCTACGGCGCCAAGAACGCCCGCCTGATCGACTGCCGTCCGCAGCTGGTCGCCGAAGGCATCGCCGCGCTGCAATCGGGCGCCTTCCACATCTCGACCGCTGGCATCACCTACTTCAACACCACGCCCATCGGCCGCGCCGTCACCGGCACCATGCTGGTGGCCGCCATGAAGGAAGACGACGTCAACATCTGGGGCGACGGCAGCACCTTCAAGGGCAACGACATCGAGCGCTTCTACCGCTACGGCCTGCTGACCAACCCGGACCTGAAGATCTACAAGCCCTGGCTGGACCAGCGCTTCATCGACGAACTGGGCGGCCGTTCGGAAATGTCCGAATACATGCGCCAGGCCGGCTTCGACTACAAGATGTCCGCCGAAAAGGCCTACTCCACCGACTCCAACCTGCTCGGCGCCACGCACGAGGCCAAGGACCTGGAACACCTGAACTCCGGCATCCGCATCGTCAAGCCCATCATGGGCGTGGCGTTCTGGCGCGATGACGTGGCCGTCAAGGCCGAGGAAGTCACGGTGCGCTTCGAGGAAGGCCAGCCGGTCGCGCTGAACGGCGTGGAATACGCGGACCCGGTCGAGCTGATGCTCGAAGCCAACCGCATCGGCGGCCGCCACGGCCTGGGCATGAGCGACCAGATCGAGAACCGCATCATCGAGGCCAAGAGCCGCGGCATCTACGAAGCCCCGGGCATGGCGCTGCTGTTCATCGCCTACGAGCGCCTGGTCACCGGCATCCACAACGAAGACACCATCGAGCAGTACCGCGAAAACGGCCGCAAGCTGGGCCGCCTGCTGTACCAGGGCCGCTGGTTCGACCCGCAAGCCATCATGCTGCGCGAAACCGCCCAGCGCTGGGTGGCCCGCGCCGTCACCGGCGAAGTCACGCTGGAACTGCGCCGCGGCAACGACTACTCGCTGCTGAACACCGAATCGGCCAACCTGACCTACGCTCCCGAGCGCCTGTCGATGGAAAAGGTCGAGAACGCCCCGTTCACGCCGGCCGACCGCATCGGCCAGCTGACCATGCGCAACCTCGACATCACCGATACTCGCGCCAAGCTGTTCACATATGTGCAGACCGGCCTGCTGGCGTCGTCCGGCACGTCGATCCCTCAGCTGAAGGAGTAACCCCCCCCCGAAGCGCTACGCGCTTCCCCCCCAGGGGGGCGTCGCTGCGGACCGGCAAAGCCGGCTCCGCGCGACCTCGATGGGGCGTGCCTCGAATGTTGCACCTTGGAGTGGGTGCGTCGGATGAGGCGATTGATGGCGGGTGCGATAGCGGTTCAAGCAAAAGCCCCTCGGCTGAACTGACCCCAAGAAGTTGGACAGTTAAAGAAGCTAAGGGCTCAAGGCCTGAGTCCGGTATTGCACCGGGCTCAGGCCTTTTAGCTTGAGCTTGATGCGCTCGTGATTGTAATAGTGGATGAACTGCCGTATCCCCGCTTGTAGCTGCTCGATGCTGTCGAAGCGATGCAAGTGGAAGAATTCGGCTTTGAGGGTCCCGAAGAAGCTCTCCATGGCGGCATTGTCCAGGCAGTTGGCCTTGCGCGACATGCTTTGGATCACGCCGCGCTCGGCCAGCATGTGCACATAGGCCGGCTGCCGGTACTGCCAGCCCTGGTCCGAGTGCAGCATGGGTTTGTCGTTCGCGGCCAGGCGCTTGAAAGCTTTCTTGAGCATGGCGCTGACCAAGGCAAACACCGGACGCTTGCGCATCTCATAGGCCACGATCTCGCCGTTGTACAGATCCATCACCGGCGAGAGGTACAGCTTCTGGTCGTTGACCTTGAACTCGGTCACGTCCGTAACCCATTTCTGACACGGCGCCAGGGCATCGAACCGGCGCTCCAGCAGGTTCGGCGCCACGTGGCCGACCTCGCCCCGGTAAGACCTGTATTTCTTCACGCGCACCACGGACTTCAGCCCAAGCATCTGCATCAGCCGTTGGACTCTCTTGTGGTTGACGCACTGGCCGACCTGGCGCAGCTCGGCCGTGATGCGCCGATAGCCGTAGCGGCCCTTGTGACGCGCATAGACCTCACCAATCCTGGCCTTGAGCGCGGCGGCCTTGTCCGTCACGCCTTGTGCCTTCAGGTGATAGTAGAACGTGCTGCGCGACAAGCTCGCCGCTTGCAGCAGTAGCGCCAGCGGATGACGATGCCTTAATCCTTGGACCACTTGCGCTTTTTCACCAGCGCTTCGGTCCGCTCCGCCTGGATCAAGGCATCGAGTTTTTTAGGTAATCGAGCTCCGCCCGCAGATACGCCACTTCCTCGCGCAACTGCTCCTCTGTCATGTCCTGGGGTGCCAACTCGGGCGGGTGTTTATGTGGCATGGCCGGTCTACCTCGACGTCTGGGCTCCAACGCGCCCGTTCCACCCTCATCATACTGGCGCCGCCATTGACCAATGATGCCCGCACTGCGCAGGTTGTAGATCGCCACCGCCTGGCGGTCCGACAACCCATCCTGCTCGATACGCTGTAGCACCTCAATCTTGAACTGCGCCGTATAGCGCTTATGCTGCTTGCAAAGGCCCTTGCGACCATGCAACTGGTAGCTCGCCACCCAACGACGCAGCATCGAAACTTCTATGCCGCATGCCGACGCTACTCCTCGATAGCCCTCCGAGCCGGATAAATACCGCCGCACGCTTCTGAGCTTGAACGACTCGTCGTACTTCGTCATGAAAAACACCCCAAAGGTTGGATCGGTGTCCAACTTTTGGGGTGCGGTTCAGGCACGCCGAGGGGCTTTTTGTTTGGGCTGGCGCGGTTACAGCTCGACCTGCATGCCCATTTCCACGACGCGGTTGGCCGGGATCTTGAAGAACTTGGTGCTGCGGGTGGCGTTGCGCGCCATGAAGGAGAACACCACGCGGCGCCAGCGCCACAGCGCCGGTTTCTTGGCCGCGACCACGGTCTGGCGCGACAGGAAGTACGAGGTGCGCATCGGTTCCAGGTCGATTTCCGGATAGGCCTCGGCCACCTGGCGCAGGGTATCCGGTACGTCCGGATCCTCCTTGAAGCCGTAGTGCACCGTGGCCTGCCAGCTGGAGGCGCTGAGCTTGTTGACCGTGAAGCGCTCGTCCTCGGATACGTAGGGCACGTCCGCGACCAGGATGGTCAGGAACAGCACGTGGTCGTGCAGTACCTTGTTGTGCTTGAGGTTGTGCAGCAGCGCCGGCGGCACGTTGCCGGAGTTCATGGTCATGAAGATGGCCGTGCCGGGCACGCGCGACGGCGGGTATTCCTCCAGCTGCTCCATGAATTCCTTGAGCGGCTGGCGGTCGCGCTGCTGCATTTCGGACAGCAGGCGGCGGCCCCGGCGCCAGGTCATCATCAGCGTGAACACCACGATCGCCACCACCAGCGGCAGCCAGCCGCCTTCATGGATCTTGAAGACGTTGGCCGAGAACAGCAGCACGTCGAACAGCAGCAAGAGGCCCAGCGCCACCAGCCACAGCACGCGCTTGGCGCCGGTGCTGCCGCGCGGCAACACGGCGAAGGCCAGCACCGAGGTGGTCAGCATGGTGCCGGTCACGGCGAAACCGTAGGCGGCGGCCAGATTGTCGGAATTGCGGAACACCAGCACCAGCACCAGCACGGCGCACAGCAGCAGCGCGTTGACCTGGGGCAGGTAGATCTGGCCCTTCTCGACCGCCGAGGTGTGCAGGATCTGCATGCGCGGCCAGAAGCCCAGCTGCACGGCCTGGCGCGTGACCGAGTACGCGCCCGAGATCACCGCCTGCGACGCCACCACGGTGGCCACGGTGGCCAGCGCCACCAGCGGCGCCAGGCCCCAGTCGGGCGCCATCAGGAAGAAGGGATTGCGAATCGCCTCGGGATCGCGCAGCAGCAGCGCGCCCTGGCCGAAGTAGCACAGCGTCAGCGCCGGCATCACCATGCTGAACCAGGCGCGGCGGATGGCGGGGCGACCGAAGTGGCCCATGTCGGCGTACAGCGCCTCGGCGCCCGTCAGCGCCAGCACCACGGCGCCCAGCAGCACGAAGCTGATCCAGGGGAATTCAACGATGAAGCGCAGACCCCACATGGGATTGAGCGCGCTGAGCACTTCCGGCGTCTGCCAGACCTGCCAGCCGCCCAGCAGCGCCAGCGTGCCGAACCACAGCGCCATCACCGGGCCGAACAGCTTGCCCATCAGGCCGGTGCCGTGAGACTGGATCACGAACAGGCCCACCAGCACCAGCAGCGCCAGCGGCACGACCCACTCGTCGAGCTGGTGCGAAACGATGCCGATGCCCTCCAGCGCCGACAGCACTGAAATCGCCGGCGTGATCATGCTGTCGCCATAGAACAGCGCGGCGCCGAATATGCCCAGCACGATCAGCACCCAGCGCATCCGCCCTGCCCGACCGCGCACGGCCAGCTCCAGCAGCGCCAGCGTGCCGCCTTCGCCCCGATTGTCGGCGCGCAGCACCAGCATCACGTACTTGAACGACACCACCACCATCAGCATCCAGAACAGGATGGACAGCACGCCCAGCAGGTGCGCCGGCTCCAGGTCGGTATGCACGCTCAACCCGGTCAAGCAGGCCCGCAGGGTGTAAAGCGGGCTGGTGCCGATGTCGCCATACACCACGCCCAGCGCACCCAGGACGAGCGCTGCCTTGGACGATGGCGCATGCACCACGCCAGCCGGGCTGGAAGACGAGTTAGGAACGCGGACCGTGTCCTGGCTCATGATGTGGGTTCTTGCCGAGTGAGTTGGGCTCCCTTGCGGGGGCCGGGGAACACGACTGACAGCCGCGTTCCGGGAAAATCGGGGCGGCTGGTGAGCCGCCACCAGGCGCCGTGCGCATGCGCGATCTCGCGCACGATGGCCAGGCCCAGGCCCGAGCCGCCAGCCGTGGCCGTTGGTGAGCGATAGAAGGCCTCGAACACGCGGTCGCGCTCTTCGGGCGGAATGCCGGGGCCGTCATCCTCGACCGTCAGCGACGGCGGATTGGCGCCCACGATGAGCACGATGCGGCCGGTCTCGTTGCCGTAGCGCAGCGCGTTGTCGATCAGGTTGCCCAGCAGCTCGGCCAGCAGCAGCGGATCGGCGTCGATCCAGATCGGCGTGTCCGGCGCCACCAGGTCCAGCTCATGGCGCGCCTCGCGCGCCCGGGGAAACCACTCGGCCCCGTTCGACCGCACCCATTCGCACAGGTCGATGCGCACGAAGCTGTCTTGAGGCCGGGCATTGGGATCGGCGCGCGCCAGCACCAGCAGCTGCTGGCCCAGGCGGATCATGCGGTCGCTGACCGCCTTGATGCGCTCGGCGCGCGCGCGCACGTCGTCCGGCAGGGGCCGCGCCAGCATCAGCTCGGATTCCAGCCGCAGCCCGGACAAAGGCGTGCGCAACTGATGGGCCGCATGGCCGATGAAGCGCCGCTGCGCCGCCAGCGAGGCGTCCAGGCGCAGCAGCAGGTCGTTGGTGTGCGTGACCAGCGGCTCGATCTCGACCGGCACGCCGGCCACTTCCAGCGGCTGCATGTCGTCGATGGAACGCTGGCGGATCTCTTCGGACAGATGGTTCACCGAGCGCAGGCCCGAGCGCACGCCCTGCACCACCACCCAGGTGAACATCACGATCAGCACGATCTGCCCCAGCACCATCAGCCAGAGGAAATCCTCCAGCATCCACATCGACATCTCGATCTTGTGCGTGATGACCCAGGTGGCGATCAGGTCCAGCAGGACCAGCAGCAGGATGGGCGGCATCAGCCGGATGACCAGATGCCGGGCCAGGGAACGGGAAGGGAGCAGCGGGCGCGAGGCCGGAGCGGCGGCGGGAAGAATGCGTTCCTGCGTCATGGCCCGGGGCCCTCAGGGTAGGCGGGAGGATGGTCGCGGCCGGCGCGAGGCGGCCGCAATCGGCCGTCAGGCCGCTTCGACATCCAGCATATAGCCGAAACCGCGCACCGTCTGGATGCTGGCGCCGGTGCCTTCCAGGCGCTTGCGCAGGCGGTACACATAGACCTCGACGGCATTCTCGCTGAAATCGGCATCCCAGGCGGACAGCGAATTGACGATCTGCCGCTTGGTCACGACACGGCCCACGCGGGCCATCAGCATCTCCAGCACGGAAAGTTCGCGCACCGACAGCGCCAGGCGCTGGCCATTGGCCCGCACTTCCCGGCCGACGGTGTCGAAACTGAGCGGCCCGACCTCGATCAGCGGCTGGGCCTGTCCGGCGCGGCGGCGACCGAAGGCGCGCACGCGGGCGGCCAGCTCGGGCAGTTCAAAGGGCTTGGTGACGTAGTCGTCGGCGCCGGCATCCAGCCCGGCCACGCGATCTTCGATGCCGTCGCGGGCGGTCAGGATCAGCACGGGAACCTGGTTGCCGTCCTGGCGCAGCTGGCGCAGGACATCCAGGCCGCTCATGCCGGGCAGGTTGAGGTCGAGCAGCAGCAGGTCGTATGGCTGGCCGGCCAGCGCGCCGAGCACGCGGTCGCCTTCGGTCAGCCAGTCGACCGCATACCCCTGGTCGGCCAGGAATTCCTGGAGCGCGTGGCCCAGGGTGGTGTCGTCTTCGATTACCAGAACTCGCATGCCGGGATTCTAGCGCGATCCCGACGAAAACGGGGCGCCAGCGGCGCCCCGTGATCGGGATTCGTTCAATATCCGGCTCAGCGGGCGGGGGCTGGCGCGCCCCCCTGCTCCGCCGCGGCGCCCTGGCCATTGCCGCCGGTCGGCGGCGTGGTGACAAAACCAATGCGTGTCATGCCGGAACGGCGAGCCGAGGCCATGACCTTGGCCAGCGTCTCGTAGCGGGTGTTCTGGTCGGCGCGGATGCGGATCTCGGGCTGCGGCTTGTCGCCGGCCAGCGCCTTGAAGCGATTCGGCAGGTCGTCGATGTTGACCGGCTTCTCGTCCCAGAACAGCGCGCCGCTGGCGTCGATGGCCAGGTCCACGGTCTTGGGCTCTTCCTCGATCTGCTCGGCCGCCACCTGGGGCATGTTGATCTTGATCGAGTGCGCCAGCAGCGGCGCCGTGATGATGAAGATCACCAGCAGCACCAGCATGACGTCGATCAGGGGCACCATGTTGATCTCGGAGACGGTATTGGAGCCGCCTCCCTTGCCCTCGAAGCTGCCAAAGGCCATTTATTCGCTCCCGCGTTGGGCGCCGCCGTTCTGGCGGCGCAGGGCGCGCACCTTGCCGTCGGACAGCGCGACTTGCTGGCCAGTGGTCAGGAACGCGAACAGGTCGTGCGCGAAGGCGTCCAGGCGAGACAGGAACACGCGGTTGTTGCGCACGAAGGTGTTGTACGCCAGAACCGCCGGAATCGCCACCGCCAGGCCCAGGCCGGTCATGATCAGGGCCTCGCCCACCGGACCGGCGATGCGGTTGATGGTCACGCCGTCGGACAGGCCGATGCCCACCAGCGCGTGGTACACGCCCCAGACCGTGCCGAACAGGCCCACGAAGGGCGCGGTCGAACCGACCGAGGCCAGCACCGTCAGGCCGTTTTCCAGCTTGGCGGTTTCCTCGTCGATCACCTTGCGCATGGTGCGGGTGACGAACTCGGAACTGGAGCCGGACTCTTCCAGCTTGGTGGCGCCGAACTTGTTGTGGTGCGCCTGAGCGTGCATGGCGTGGCTGGCCAGGTGCGAGAAGGGATCGCGCGCGCCGTGGGTGACGATTTCGTTCTCGACCTGCTCCAGCGAGCTGGCGTTCCAGAACTTGTTCAGGAAGTCGCGCGAGCGCTTGCGCATGCTGACGTTGCTGGCGACCTTGACCAGGATCAGGTACCAGGTGACCAGCGACATCAGGATCAGGATGATGAACAGGCTCTTGCCGACGAAGTCGCTCTGCGCGACGAAATGCAGGAAGCCCATGTCCGGCGTGGCGACCGGCGGGGCCGAAGCGGCGGGCAGCGCGGCAGCGGCGCCGTGCAGCGCGTCGGCGGTCTGCTGGACGGCGCCGGCAGCCTGCTGCGCCACGCCGCCGGCTGCCGTGGCGGCTTGCTGGGCGGCGGGCGCCGCCGCACCGGCGGCAGCCGGCGCGGCCGGGCTGGTGGTCGCCTGCGCCACCAGCGTGGCGCTATGCATTGCGTTGGACATCTCAGTTCCTCATTACGAAATCGAAAGGAATTTTGGCTTTGGCGGCATAGGCCACGCCATTACGGGTATAGGGCTTGAAGCGGGCCTTGCGGATGGCGGTCAGCGCCGCCTCGTCCAGGCGCGGCGAGCCGGAAGAGGAATCGACGCGCGCGCTCACGACCAGGCCCTGGTTGTTGATTTCCACCAGCACCACCACCCGGCCTTCCTCGCGCATGCGGCGCGACGCCATAGGATAGTTGGCGGTCGGCTTGGCGCCCAGGTATTCGACGCTGGACACCAGCTCGGGCTGGTCGGGCGGCGGCCCCTGCTGCGGGCTTTGCGTGGCCTGGCTGCCTTCGGGCGTGCCGGTGGGCTGCGTGGGCGGCGTGTCAGGCTTGGGCTCCTGCTTGGGCGCTTCCTGCTTGGGCTGCGGCTTGGGCTTGGGTTTAGGCTTCGGCTTGGGCGCGGGCATCGGCGGCTTTTCGACCACCGGCTCGGGTTCGGGCTCGGGTTCCGGGTCCGGCTTGGTTTCCGGCTCGGGCTCGACCTGAGGCTCGGGCGGCGGCGGCTCGACGACGGGCTGCGGCACTTCCGGCGCGGGTTCCTCGGCCTTGGCGACCTGCGCCACCGGCGCCTCGATCACGCTCACCATGATGGTCTCGGGCTGTTCCAGCTTGGGAGCCTCGGGAGGCGCCATGAAAATGGCGCCGACGACGGCCGCATGCAAGGCAAGGACCACCAGGCCGGCGCCTGCGCGTAAACCGATGGAAGAGGACGGCGATGAAGCGTTCGAACCGTGTTGAAAACTAGGCATGAATCAGCCGGGGGCACATGGACTTATCTGGCCAGCCAGACCCGAATGACGCGCACCGCAAGGCGACGCCGGCTGACCGGTACAAGCCAAGCATCATAGCTTAAATGCGAATGATTCGCACGTCCTATTTCGTCTGATACTTAATCACATGCTTGATGCCGCGCATGGCGGCGCTTCGCGGCCTGTGCGCGCGAATGCAGCCCCACCTGCCCGCATCGTGATGCCGGAACACGCGGCATGAAATCAGGAATGCATGGAACGACGCCAGCGGACGATGCGACGCATGGAACGCGGATAGGGCGGACGCGGGCGCGATGGAACGGCAAAGGGATCGATCACATGGAACATCCATGCACATGAAACCTCCCGCCGGAACGATCCGCGAAAACGGCAACGACGACATGCCGCCCAAAACAAAAAACCCGCACCATCGATATGTGCGGGTTTTCAGTCTTGCGTGCTTCTGGTGGGTGCTACAGGGGTCGAACCTGTGACCTACGCCTTGTAAGGGCGCCGCTCTACCAACTGAGCTAAGCACCCGTCAGGTTGCCGGAATTTCCAACGCGCAGCCATTGCTGGACTACACATGAAAAGGCCGACGGGGTACTCAAAAGCAATACGCGGGCCGGAGTATACCGGACCGCGTATTTGTCGGCAAATCAGCTGGCGCCGTGGCCAGCCCGATCCGCCTCGTCAATTAGTTGACGGCGTCCTTCAGGGCCTTGCCGGGACGGAACTTCGGCACCTTGGCCTTCTTGATCTTGATGGTCTCGCCGGTGCGCGGGTTACGGCCGGTGCGCGCAGCGCGAGCCGACACGGCGAACGTGCCGAAGCCAACCAGGGTGACCGTGCCGCCCTTCTTCAGGGTGGTCTTGACGGCACCGATCAGGGCGTCGAGCGAACGGCCGGCGGCAGCCTTCGAGATATCGGCCTTGCTGGCGATGTGATCGATGAGTTCGGTTTTGTTCATTCAGATGTACCCCTCACAAGGTATGGAGTTTGCCGGAACCCGACTGCATGACGGCCACATTGGAACGGCACGCGTCTTGACGCGAACGTACCGGCAAACGACGAACAGACTAGTGGATAAACTTTTTCTTGCGCTGCAAAGCACAACTTTTAAACTGCTGCGCCGCTTGAAGTTGGACGGCAAAAAAGCCGTCGAACCCCCAGCGACGCAGACGTGTATTAGGCCTTGGCCCTGGGCGACTGTCAAGCGAAAACCTCACCACAACCCGCGCCAATACTAGCTTTTAGCCGCTTTCGCAATAAACAAAAACACGCATTTCGGGGTTTGCGCGACAGCGCTCTCGCGCCTCGCGCGCCGCGCTCAGACGTCGACCCAGCGACGCAGCAAATTGTGATAGATGCCCGTCAGCTGCACGATGGACGGATGGCCCGCGGCGTCCTGGTTCAGGCGCTGTATGGCCACGTCCATGTCCAGCAGCAGCGCGCGCTGACTGTCTTCGCGCACCAGGCTCTGCATCCAGAAGAACGAGCTGACGCGCGCGCCGCGCGTGACGGGGTTCACTTTGTGAAGACTGGTGCCGGGATATAGCACCATGTGTCCGGCCGGCAGCTTGACCGCGCGCGGGCCATAGGTGTCATCGATCACCAGCTCGCCGCCGTCGTAGGAATCGGGCTCGGAGAAGAACAGCGTGGCCGACAGGTCGGTGCGCACGCGCTCGGATCCGCCGGACAGCGCGCGCACCGCGTTGTCGACGTGATAGCCGAAGGCCTCGCCGCCCTCGTAGCGGTTGAACAGCGGCGGAAAGATCTTGCGCGGCAGCGCGGCCGACATGAACAGGTTGTTGGCGCTCAGCCGCTGCAGGATCAGGTTGCCCAGCTCCTGGGCCAGCGGATGCTGCTCGGGCAGCTGGCGGTTGCGCTTGACCTCGGCGGACTGGTAGCCCGCGGTCACCTTGCCGTCCACCCACTCGGCCGCGTCCAGGCGGCGGCGGATCTCAAGGGCCTCCTCGGGCGTGAAGACATCGGCGATCTGTATCAGCATGGGTCTGGCCTTGGTTCTTTCTACACGTGCGCGGGCGCGCGCCGGACGGACCGGCGCCGTGGATGCCCGAATTATCCTTGCAGGCAGCCGTTGAGCGCCTGATCGAAGTCAAACAGCAGGTCGCCCTCGTCCTCGATGCCCACCGACACGCGGATCAGGCTGTCCGCGATGCCCATCTGCTGGCGCCGCTCGGCGCCCATTTCGTAATAGATGGTGTGGGCGGCGGGCAGCGCCAGGCTGCGCGTGTCGCCCAGGTGCGTGGCCATCAGCACGATGCGCAGGCGGTTCAGGAAATCGAAGCAGTCCACGCCATCGGCCAGCTCCACGCCCAGCAGGCCGCCGAAGCGCGAGCCGAACAGCGCCGCGGCGCGCGCGTGCTGCGGATGGCTTTCCAGGCCGGGATAATGCACCTTGGCCACGCCGCGGTGCGATTCCAGGAAACGCGCCAGCGCCAGCGCGTTCGAACAATGCTTGGCCATGCGCAGCGCCAGCGTCTCGGCGCCAACCGCGATGCGGTGCGCCGGCTCGGCCGCCAGCGTGCCGCCCATGTCGCGCAGGCCCTTCTTCTTGATCTGCGTCAGCCCCCAGCCGGTGGCCGCCCCCTTGCGGTAGGCCTCGTAGATGTTGTCGTAGCCGCTCCAGTCGTACAGCCCGGTGTCGGTGACCGCGCCGCCCAGCGCGTTGCCGTGGCCGCCGATGTACTTGGACAGCGAGTTCATGACCAGCGAGGCGCCCACCGACGACGGCCGGAACATCCACGGCGAGGTCAGCGTATTGTCCACCACATAGACCAGGCCGCGCTCGCGGCAGATCTCGCCGATCACCGCCAGGTCGGCCACCTGCGTGCCGGGGTTGGCGATGGTCTCGGTGAACACCATGCGGGTATTCGGCCGGATCGCCTCGCGCACCTGGGCCGAATCGGTCGCGTCCACGAAGGTGATTTCAACCCCCAGTTCCAGCAGCGTGCCCAGCAGGCTGTTGGTGTTGCCGAACACGTACTGGCTGGACACCAGATGGTCGCCCCGGCGCAGCAGCGTGGTGAAGATCGCGGACAGCGCCGCCATGCCCGTCGAGAAGCTGACCGAACTCTTGCCGCCCTCCATTTGCGTGATCTTGGCTTCCAGCGCCGTGGTCGTGGGCGTGCCCTGGCGCGCGTAGGTGAAGCCGGCCTTGCCCTGGAACACGGCGGCCAGTTCGCGCGCGTCTTCGTAGGCGAACTCGGACGACGGATGCATGGGCTTGTGCACCGCTCCGTGCTCGACGGATTGATGGCGGTCGGAGTGCAGGATGGTGGTGGTGAAGCCGTTCTGGCGCATGATGGACGATCAGTTCTGGTGGACGGAAACCCGGGGCCGCCGCGCATCGCGGCGAAATCCCGCCGGGGCCCGCGAGCCCCGGCGGCATGAATACAGCAAGGAAACTGCGTGAAGACTGCGAAAAATCAGGCTTGCCGCTGGCGCACGGTCTCGTACAGGCAGACGGCGCTGGCCACGCTGACGTTCAGGCTTTCCACCGAACCCAGCATGGGAATGTTGACGAGCTGGTCGCAGGTCTCGCGGGTCAGGCGGCGCATGCCCTCGCCTTCCGCCCCCATGACCCAGGCCATGGGCTGACGCGCGTCGATCTGGTGCATGCTGTCGCTGGCCTGGTCGTCGGTGCCGACCAGCCACACGCCGCGGTCCTTCAGGCTGCGCATGGTGCGCGCCAGGTTGGTGACCATCAGGTAGGGCACGGTGTCGGCTGCGCCGCAGGCCACACGCTGCACGGTGCTGTTCAGGCCCACCGCGCGATCACGCGGCGCGATCACCGCGTGCACGCCGGCCGCGTCGGCCGTGCGCAGGCAGGCACCCAGGTTGTGCGGATCGGTCACGCCGTCCAGGATCAGCAGCAGCGGCGGCCCTTCGATTACGTCGAGCACTTCATCGACGTCCACCGCCAGCTGGCGCTCTTCGGCCAGCGCCACCACGCCCTGGTGGCGGGTGCCGCGCGCCAGACCGTCCAGGCGCTCCATGCCGACCGGATGCAGGCGGCAGCCGGCGCGCTCGGCCTGCTCGATGAACGTCTGCATGCGCTTGTCGCGGCGCGACGCTTCTACGTAGATTTCCTTGATCGAATCGGGCGCGTGGCGCAGCCGCGCGACCACCGCGTGAAACCCGGCCAGGACTTGGGTCGACGCCATAACTATGCAATACCTTTAGAAAAACGAATACCCGCCCCACATCGGGACGGGCCGCCGGACAGCGCCGGCCATAGCCGCAATGTTACCCCTTAAGGGGCGGCGGCCAACGACTGTCTCGCAATAATGGGACACGCGCCCAAGATCGCCGTGAATGCCCTCGCCACACGAAACGCCTCGTTTCCGCCAGAAACCACCCAGCGCCAAGGCAAGAAGACAAGTGCCACGCCCCCCCCTGCGCGCCGCCCCAATCGGGGCCGCACGGAGCCGGCTTTGCCGGTCCGTCGCGGCGCCCCTTGAGGGGGGCCCGCCTAGGGGGAGGCGCGCAGCGCCTCGGGGTGGGCCTCCTACCTTTTTGGCTTTTTCGCCGCCGCGTGCTTGGCGGGCCGGCCGGCCTTCTTGGCCTCGGCGCGGCGTACCTTGGCGGTCTGGCCCTTCAGGGCCGCCGGCTTGGGCGCCGCCGCCTTCTTGACGCGGCGCGAGCCGTCGTCCGGACCGCGCGCCGACGCCTTGCGCAAGGCGTCGAAGCTGGTGCCCTGAACCAGGCGGAACTCGATGCGGCGCGCTTCCAGATCCACGCGCGACACCTGCACCTGCACCTTGTCGGTCAGGCGGTAGCGCATGCCGGTGCGTTCGCCGCGCAGCTCATGCAGCGCGTCGTTGAACTGGAAGTACTCGCCGCCCAGTTCCGACACATGCACCAGCCCTTCGACATGCAGCGTATCCAGCGTGACGAAGATGCCGAAGCTGGCCACGCCCGTGACCGTGCCGCTGAAGTCCTCGCCCACGCGCTCCTTGACGAACCAGCACTTGAGCCAGGCCTCGACGTCGCGCGAGGCTTCGTCGGCGCGCCGCTCGCAGGCCGACAGCATCAGGCCCAGTTTTTCCCAGATGGCGTGCTCGTGCTCGCGCTGGGTGCGGCCGATGACCACCGCGTGCTCGTCCAGGCTGGGCACATAACGCTGGCCGGCCAGCAGCGCCTTGATGACGCGATGCGTCAGCAGGTCGGGATAACGGCGGATCGGCGACGTGAAGTGGCTGTAGCCGGGATAGGCCAGGCCGAAGTGGCCGAGATTGTCCGGGCTGTAGATGGCCTGCTGCATGGAGCGCAGGCACATGGTCTGCAGCAGCTGGTAATCGGGGCGGCCGCGCACGCTGTCCAGGAAGTCGCCGTAGTCCTTGGCCGTGGGCGTCTCGCCCCCGCCCAGCGTCGACAGGCCCATGGTGCGCAGGAACTCGCGCAGCGATTGCAGGCGTTCCGGCGTCGGGCCTTCGTGGATGCGATACAGGCCGGGATGCTTGCTGCGCGTCATGAAGTCGGCCGCGCAGGTGTTGGCGGCCAGCATGCACTCTTCGATCAGCTTGTGCGCGTCGTTGCGCACCGACGGCGCGATCTGCTCGATGCGGCCCAGCTCGTTGCAGACGATCTTGGTCTCGACCGTGTCGAAATCGATGGCGCCGCGTTTCTTGCGGCCCTGCGCCAGCAGCTGGTACAGCTCGTACAGGTGCTGCACCTGGGGCATGACCGAGCGCATGGCATGCGCGGCCGGTCCGCCGGGCTGCTGTAGCGCGGCCCAGATGTTGGTGTAGGTGGTGCGGGCATGCGAGTACATGACCGCGTTGTAGAACTGGTAGGCCGTGACCGTGCCAGCCTTGGCGCCGCTGGCCGGGATGACCATGTCGCAGACCAGCACCAGGCGGTCCACCTCGGGGTTCAGCGAGCACAGGCCGTTGGACAGCGACTCCGGCAGCATCGGGATGACCCGGCGCGGGAAATAGACGCTGGTGCCGCGCTCGACGGCGTCGTCGTCCAGCGCGTCGCCGGGCCGCACGTAGTGGCTGACGTCGGCGATCGCCACCAGCAGGCGCCAGCCCGGACGCTTGCGCTGGCCCGTGCCCAGTTCCACCGGCTCACAGTAGACGGCGTCGTCGAAGTCGCGGGCGTCCTCGCCGTCGATGGTGATCAGCGGCACGTCGCGCAGGTCGACGCGGTCCTTCAGGTCGCCCTTGCGGACCACGTCGGGCAGGCGCGCGGCCTGCTTGCGGGCGGCTTCGGAGAATTCCACCGGCACGTCGAACTTGCGCACCGCGATCTCGATCTCCATGCCGGGATCGTCGATCTCGCCCAGCACCTCGGACACACGGCCCAGCGGCTGCGTGTGGCGGGTGGGCTGCGCCATGATCTCGACCGACACCACCTGCCCGTGCTGGGCGCCGTTGGTGTCGCTGGGCGGGATCAGGATGTCGTGCTTGATGCGCTGGTCTTCAGGCACCACGATGGACAGGCCGTGCTCATGCAGGAAGCGACCGACCAGCTTGTTGGTGCGGCGCTCGATGACCTCGACGATGGTGCCTTCGGGCTTGCCGCGATACTCGCCGCCCGGCTTGACCAGCACGCGGTCGCCATGCAGCACCTTGAGCATCTCGCGCGGCGACAGGAACAGGTCCGGGCCGCCGTCGTCGCGCAGCAGGAAGCCGAAACCGTCGCGGTGGCCCAGCACCTTGCCGGCCACGAAGTCCAGCTTGGTGGCCAGCAACAGCACGCCCTTGCGGTTAGGCATCAGTTGGCCATCGCGTTCCATGGCGGCAAGGCGGCGCTCGAAGCCGACCATGGTCGCCTCGCGCTCGACGCCCATGCGCTCGGCCAGCTCGGCCGGCGACAAGGGCGCTCCCGCGCCGCGCAACGCCTTCAATATGGCTTCGCGAGACGGAACATCAGGATCGAAGTCGGGAGGCGCTTCGGGCAAGGGGGTTGATCTGTTGTTATTCGAGTCGTTATTCGATCGTTTTGCCAAAGCTAAAATTTCCGTATATAATGCGCAGCTTCTGTGGTTCGCCCAAGGCTGAACACTGAAAGCGAAAGAGAAGGGCCGGTGAAGTTTGCAAGCTGTGTTTCAAAAACCAGATTGTAAGACCAACCGAAAAAATAGTGTGATCGCGGCACTACCAAAGTTTGAATCAGCATTTGAACCAACAAGACTGTAGTCTTGGCTGAATTGAACGGCAGCGTATCACAAAGTCCTGACATCTCTTATTCAGTGCCCAGGTGGCGGAATTGGTAGACGCGCATGGTTCAGGTCCATGTGCCGCAAGGTGTGGAGGTTCGAGTCCTCTCCTGGGCACCACGGAATTCTACTCAGCACGAATTCATTTCGTTCTGAAAATAAAAGGCTCAAAGCCCCGGAAATCGCAAGATTCCGGGGCTTTTGCTTTGCACCCCGATGTTCGGACGATGCCGGACGGGCGCCCTCCCCGCGATACACATCCTCCCCGCGATACACATCCTCCCCGCGATACACATCCTCCCCGCGATATACGCCCTTCCCACGTTGTGCGCCCTTCCCCACGGCCCACAGGCACAAAGTGCGCCGTTGCCGCCAAGACGCTAGCGTCGCGGCTTGCGCATCAAGTGATGCCGCGCATACAGATGCTCTCCCATGCCCTCGATCTGCAGGTCGATCATGCGTTCAAAGGGATCGAGCAGCGCGTCGAAACTCGCCGGCGCCTCGATCGCGTTGAGCGCATGCACGATGGCCTCGATGGATGACAGGGCGCCATCGATATCGGCATGACGCACCCGGTAGCGCGACGCCAGGCCCTCTTGCAGCATGACGCGAGGCAGCGCGGCCAGCTCGGGATTCAGGCGCACCAGCTTGCGCGCATGCGTCCAGGTGCCATCGGGCACGATCAGCTGGATGGGCTGCGCCAGCTCGCCGCCGTCCATCCCCTGCCCCAGCACTCGCGCCCCCGGACCGGGAAACAGCAGGTGCGGCGCGTAGCCAGGCGCCATCCAGTCCTGCGGCGTGTAGCGCTCCCCCACCAGCAGGCGCGCGCCGGCCAGCCCCAGCACGGCCAGCCGGGCCGTGTTCAGCGGATGGCGCGCCTCGCTCGGGTGTTGCAGCACCACGACGCGGGTGCGCGGCGCGAGCGCCGGGATCGACGCGCACAGGCAATGGGATTCGGGGCGCTTGCAGCGCAGGCAGACGGAGCGGAACATGGCCGACACTATATAGATAGCCGCCCGGATAGCCGCCCGCCCGTCACGGACGCGCCTCGACCAGCGTCGCCAGCCCAGGGCGCTCGGACACGGCCAGATATCGCAGCAGGCAGGAACGGATCAATTCCGCATCATCGACGGCAGCACTCTCGGCCAGGATCTTGTCGACCACGGCCGCCCCCGCCGCCTCGTCCTGCAGCGCCAGGAAAACGAATGACCAGAACCACAGGCACGTCGCCATCGGCAGGTCCTCGCGCAGCCGCATGCCGAGCAGGACTTTCCGGACACGGGCAAGCCGCGCCCCATCCTGTGCAAGCGCCACGAACTTTGCACGCTTCTTCAGCATTCCCGGCACATGCCAGAACGAGTCCGCGTAACGCCAGAACGCCAGATGCCCGATATAGGACGCCAGGGTGGCCGGCGGTTCGTCCGGCAACGCGCCCCGATCATCCTGGCCAAAAAGAAACAAGCCCCGGGCGCGCGGCAGCGTACACGCCGGATAGCCCTCGGACAGCAGCGGCAACACGCGCGCATGGGCCGCGCGGAGCAGTTCGAACTCGCCTTCCGTCTTGATCGACGGGCATACGTCCCCCCTGAGCAGGTGGAAATACAGCTCGATCCGATCTTCCTCGGACAACAGCCTGGGCGCGCGGACGATGAGCGGCGTGATCAGGTGATGGTTGTCGGGGTAGAACGCGCCTCGCTCGCCACGCCGAAGCGCCGAGGATTCGTCCTCGATGAATTGCAGGAGAAGATTCCCAGGAGAGCTTGTCATGGCGTTGATGTAGAGTTCCACGGGTTGACGCCGGCCAACCAGGAACCAGGCCAGATGGCCCCGCGGCGCGGATGGGCTTGCCCACCGGCCGCCAAGGTACCACATGCCCCTCCCTGCATGACGCCCCCCACTCCCGACGAGGCAGACATGACCATTGCATTGCCCAAGCTCATCGCGATTGATTACGACGGCTACCATGCCGACCTGGTCGGCAAGACATCGGACGGCCGGCAGTTCTTCATCACGACGCCATTCGAGGCCCGGCAGCCAGGAAACGAATTCGTCGCGCTGTTCCTGTTCGACCCGGCGGGCCAATTCCTGGAGGCGTTCATCGACGAGTTCGGCCCCCGCGCCACGATGGACCATGACGCCAGGGATGCCATGATCCAGCAGAGGGTGGACCAGCTTGGGGAGTTTTCCCTGGAGCGGATCGAGATCGCGCCGTTCCAGGTGGAAAGATTCGGCACGCAATTCGGGCTGATACCGAATGAGCGCGAAGAAGACGAGGACGAAGACGACTACAGGCTGACCATCAGCCTGATGCCGGGCGACTACATGGCATTCAGCGAGCCCTGGGATAGCGGGGACTACGACACGTGAAGGCGGCGCAACGATGGGCTACGAACTGGAACTGAGAGTCAGCCCGGGCTTGTCCAGCCTGGCCGATCACCTGGCCCCGCTGCTGCGCGGGCCGGAGAGCATCACGGCGTCGGGCCTTGCCAATCCGGATGGCAAGCAATACTGCTCGATCGGCGCCGGGGAAAGCGATGCGCCCGGCTGGCCACATTGCTGCGAGTTTGTCCTGGAAGATCCGGGGCGGGTGTATGTGCTCGCGCATCTGCGCGCCCATCTGGACATCGCCGAGCGCCTCGCCGCGCACTTGCAGGTCAATGGCTATTGCGTCGAGGTTTTCGAACCATGAAAGCGGCTGGCGCCTCATCGAGACTGACCGTCCCTGGCGGTTGACGGCCGCCCCACCCTCCCTTGAATGGGTCCTCGGCCAAGAATTTTTAAAAAAAGCGCCAGATGACTTGCACACTTCAAAAAAAGTATGCATAATCTCATTCCTCTGCTGCTGAACAAGAAACGCAACGCGAAAGCGGAAACGTAGCAAGTGAAGCGACAGCGCCCAGGTGGCGGAATTGGTAGACGCGCATGGTTCAGGTCCATGTGCCGCAAGGTGTGGAGGTTCGAGTCCTCTCCTGGGCACCAATTACTACATCACGAATTACCTGCGTGATGCGCCAAAAAACCCCGCATGTGAAAACATGTGGGGTTTTTTCTTTGCCGCGACCGAAACCGCATCCGCTTCAGCCCCCCTGGCATCTTGCCCCTGGCATCTTGCCCCTGGCATCTTGCCCCTGGCATCTTGCCCCTGGCATCTTGCCCCTGGCATCTTGCCCCTGGCATCTTGCCCCTGGCATCTTGCCCCTGGCATCTTGCCCCTGGCATCTTGC